>NZ_JBFUHV010000072.1:0-41871 GCF_056402215.1 Rhodococcus sp. P4_B6
GGGGCGGGACACAGTTGTCGGTGGGGGTGGAGCTCAGACGGTGAATCGCCCACGGTTGCTGAGCAACACCGCACCGACGACGTTCCTGGCCTGTTCCGAGGCGAGGAACAGCACGTTGTCCGCGATCTCGTCCGGTGTCGCGTACGGCACCGGTGTGTTGTTGACCCACTGCATTTTCAGTTCTTCCGGTGTGCGAGCGGACATGCCGGTCTCCGTCGGTCCGGGAGCGACGAGGTTGAGCCGGATGCCGAAGGCCACGACCTCCTTGGCGACGGCCTGGCAGAAAGCATGGACGGCCGCTTTGGACGCCGCGTAGTGCGGGTACCCCGTCAAGGTGTCGAATGCCGAGGACGAGCCGATCACGACGATCGCGCCACCTTTCGGCTTCATTTCCCGCACTGCGGAGCGCACCACGTGAAATGTTCCGTCCAGGTTGACCGACATCACACGACGCCACCGTGCATCGGTGAGGTTCGCCGTCAGGTCGATCGGGGTGCCGGCGGCAGTCGCCTCCGTGATGATCTTCTTGGACTCAGGGTCGTCCACACCGGCGGCGTGCACGACGACGTCGAGCCGGCCCTCGGCGGCGACGACCTCCGCCATGGCGGCGTCGACGGCCGCCGGGTCCGAGACATCGACCACTCGGACGATCGTCTTCGGATCGTCGCCGTACCGACGGCGCAGCTCGTCGACCACGATGTCGACCACGTAGACGCGGGCAGCACCCTCGTCGACGAGCTGCGCGACAACGGCTGCTCCGATTCCTGATCCGCCTCCGGTTACCAGGGCTACTGCGCCGTCGAATCTGCCGTGTCCTGCCGTCCGAGACTTGTTCATCTTCTCCGTTCTCCTTTTCTCCGAGCCTGATCGATCCGGACGGCGATTCAGCTTCGCGGAACGCCCACGGCCGTCACGGCTTTGGTACGAACACTTCCCCGATGTGCGCGGGGATCTCGGTACCGAAGTACGCCGCCTCCGCGATCTGACCGAATCCCGGCGTGCCGCTGTTGCCGCGCGCGACGACCTCACCTTGACGGAGAACAACGATCTCACTGCAGGATTCGAGCGCGCGGGCGAGGGACTGGTCGAGCAGGATGGTCGTGATGCCGCGACGCGCCAGAGCATTGACCTGCGAGTAGACCTCGTCGACCATGGCCGGGGACAGACCCAGCGCAGGTTCGTCGAGGATCAGAACCTCGGGGTCGGCCATCAGCGCACGGGCGATGGCGACCAGTTGTTGTTCGCCGCCGGACAGCGAGCCTGCCGGGATGTTCATGCGGGTGCGGACACGTTCGGGGAGTCCGTGCTGCAACTCTTCGAGCCGAGTGCGCAACCGGCGGCCGGAGATTCCTGCGGCGTACGCCGYGACCTCGAGGTTCTCGCGCACCGACAGGGTGCGGAACAAGGCACGCCCCTCGGGAACCAGGCTGAGCCGCAGCGCATCTGTGCCAGTGACCGTCCGGGTGCCGCCGGTCGAGTGCAGGTCGCCGTGCAGGATCCGGCCCAGGGTGCTCTTGCCGGCGCCGTTCGCGCCCACGATGCCGAGGATGCCGCCCGCGTGGACGTCGAGATCGATGCCGGACAACGCACGTACACCCGCGTAGTGGTGCTCGACCCCCCGCACGGAGATCAACGGCGTCGCCGCTCGGTCGATGTCGGGTGCGATCAGTGTGGTGTCGATGTTTCCGAGATACGAGTCGCGGACCGTTTGGTTCTGGAGAACGGTATCCGGGGTTCCATCGGCGATCAGCTCACCGAAGTCGAACGCCACCACCCGATCCGCGACGGCGAACAGATCGTCGAGGACGTGGTCGATGATGACCACCGAGGTACCGGAATCCGAGAGCCGGCGGATGTGTTCTGCGAGGGTCCGACGTTCGTCCGCGTCGAGGCCACCGAACGGCTCGTCGAGAACCATCAATCGCGGGTTGTCGGCCAGCGCCGCGACCGCACGGGCCAGATCGACCCGCTTCTGCAGCCCGAACGGCAGTTCTCCGGGGAGTCGGTGCACGTGGTCGGCCAACCCGACACTTGCGAGTACCTGCAACGCAGAGTCGCGATCGGCACGGCGCTCCCAACGGTTGACGACACTGACATTCTCGAGAACGGTCAGTTCCGCGAAAAGTTCGGCATGCTGAAATGTCCGGCCGAGGCCGAGCGAACGTCGACGAGTCGCCCGCACGCCGTTCAGCGGTCGGCCACCGAGTTCCATCGTCCCCTCGAGTTCACCGCCACCGATCAGGCCACACAGGGCGTTGACGAACGTGGTCTTGCCGGCCCCGTTCGGCCCGATGATCGCGAGCACCTCACCCGCACCGACGCGGAGATCGATATCGTGCACGGCCTGAAGACCACCGAATCGGACACCGAGTGCCTCCGTCCTCAGCACGGCCGCCTCGGCGGCATCGGCCCGCAGGTTCGCGCCCGATCCCGCAGTGTCGACGAGATCGGGTCCCGAGAGGGACGGCGCCGGGCGGCCGAGTGCCCGGGTGACCGGGACGAATCGGCGCAACAGCTTCCCGGCCGTCGGGACGATTCCATCGGCGAGAAACAGCAGGGTGAGAATCAGGACACCCCCGATCAGGTAGGGCTGGTCGATCGACAGGGACGACGCCAAGGTCGGTGCGGACGCCAGGAACGCGCCGCCGAGAACGGCACCGATCACACTGCCGGTCCCGCCGAGGACGGTCGCGGCAATCAGGTTGACCGCGAACACCATCGAGAAGCCCTCCGGGCTGATGAAGCCCGACAGCAAGGCGAGTAGCACACCGGACAGGCCCGCGACACCCGCACTGATCGCGAAGCCGAGGCTCGACTGCAATTCGGGAGCGATACCGATCGACCTGCCCGCCAGGGGGTGCGTCTTGGCGGCGACCATACGCATACGGATGGTCGTGCGGCGCAGGAACACCGACACCGCGATCGCGAGACCGAGAATTCCGACGGCCAGGTAGGTGACTTCGTCGGACGACGGAACGAGGTCGCCGAGCGCGGTCTCGAACGTCTCGACCGGCACTCCCTGGTCGCCGCCGGTGACGCTCTTCCACGCACCGATGATCTCGAGGATCACCAAGGTGAACGCCAACGTCAGAAGGGCGACGTACAGCACGGAGAAGCGGGAGCCGGCGAAACCGAGGAAGCCTCCCAGCAGTGCGCACAAGACAACGGCGACAACGGAGGTGAAGGCAAGTCCCCAACCGTGACTGCTGCCGTAGGCGGTTGCATACGCGCCGATCGCAACCATTGCGGGGTGCCCGATCGACCAGATACCCGTCCACCCGGCGAGCAGCGAGATGGACAGGACGATCAGTCCGTACACGGCAGCGAGTCCGACCGTGTACATCTGGTAGCCCGGTACGAGTCCGGAAGACAGCACCACCAGCGTGAGGAGCGCGGCAGCCGGGCCTCCGAGGAGCTGACCGGCGCTGTACAGCCGCTGGGCGGTGCGTCCGGTGGGCTGGGCCGAGATGTCTTTTGTGACCATGGATATCAGACCCTCTCGAAGGTTTGGCGGCCGAAGATGCCCTGGGGACGAATGAGCAGCACGAGCACCGCCACACAGAAGACGAACGTGTCGCGGAAGCTGGCGGAGATATAGGCTGCAGCGAGGTTGTCCAGGACACCGATGATGAGCCCACCGATGACGGCGCCGTACATGCTGGTGAGGCCACCGAGCAGGATGCCTGCGAAAGCACGGAACAACACGGGGGCGAGGATCACCGGCGACACCCCGGTTTTCGGGGCGTACAGGAAGACTCCCAGCACCGCCAGCGCCATGCCGAGAGCCCAGGCGGTCCGCGCGACCTTGTGCGCGTTGATGCCCATGATCTCGGCGGTCTCGGCAGATTCGGCGACCGCGCGCATCGCAGATCCGAGCGGCGTACGCGTGAAGAGGTACGCAATGGCCGACACGGCCAGCGCGGCGAGGACGATCGTGGCGATGTCCTGCAGCATCAGATTCGAGTTGCCGATCGAGATCGTGCCGTCGATGAGCTGCGGGAAGCGTCGCGGCTGCTCTCCCCAGTACTGGCCGATCAGATGCTCGACAATGATCGACAAGCCCATCGTGACGACGAGCGCGGCGAAGAGCTTTCCCTGCCCCAGTGGACGGATCAGCGCTTCCCGCACCACGACTCCGCTGAGGGCTCCGAAAACGACCGCGACGACCAGTGCGACGACGATGCCCACGCCGGCCCCGTATGCACTGAGAGCAACATAGATGGCGAGAGTGGACAGCGATGCCATTGCGAAATTCATGACGTCGGTCGATCGGAAGATGATGACCAATCCGAGTCCGATGAGACCGTACACGGCACCGTTGGCGATGCCGGTGGTCAAGGTGATGAACAACTGATCCACGATGCCTCCGAGGGCGGCCGATTCGAATTGAGTTGACTTCAGTTCAGTAACCTAAGGGACCGCGAGTGTGAGCGCAACCACACCGCTGCCCCCGTGAGTACTTGTTAACCGCCGGCGGTTAACAAGTACTCACGGGCGACAGCATGGCCTTCGGCGACGGCGTGTGCGACCTTGCGTGGGACGAGCGCATCGCCGATGACGTGTACGCGTGGGTTGTCGGGCGCGAGGAGCGACCAGTCGGCCGAGCGCCGCTCGCCGGCGACGACGACCCGGTCGGCGTGGAGGCGGGTCCTCGCCCCCGACAGCGTGCTCTCGAACTCGACCGAGCCGTCGGAGACCGAGACGATCGACGACAGCACGCGCACGTCGACCGGTTGGCCCGACAGCCGGCGCAGATACTGCACGCGCCCCTCTGCGGGAAGGCCCGACGCGAAGGCCGCGGCCGGCGTCAGGACCGTCACGAGGTCGGCGCCGGCGGCGAGTGCGGCTTCGACCGAACTCGCCGCGGGCCAGAGCCCGAATCCGTCGTCGACCACGACGACATGGCCGGCGCCGCGCAGGGGCTCCCCTCCCCCGGCCAGTGCCTGCGACGTGAGCAGCGACGTCGTTCCTGCCGCTTCACGGGGCAGCGTCTCCTCGGCCCCGACCGCCAGGACCACGTCGTCGAAGCCCTCCAGCTCGGCGGCACTCACCCGGTGGCCCAGCCGGATCGTCACCCCCGACAGGTTGTCGGAGTAGTAGTCGAGGAGGCGACGCCAGCCGCTGCGGTGTGGTGCGCCCGCGGCAATCGCGAGCTGGCCCCCGATCCGGTCGCGACCGTCGAAGAGGGTGACGTCGTGGTCGGGTCCGAGCCGCGTCGCGCACTCGAGCCCGGCCGGGCCCGCACCGACGACGGCGATCCGGCGCCGGTCCGTGGACCGGCGCGTCGGGCCGAGGGTCAGCGGGTACGCCGGGCGTGCGGACTCGCCCGGCGGAGCGAGTTCCGGATTGACCGAGCAGAGCAGGACCGGGTCGAACGCCCGGCAGTCCTCGTTGCAGGACACACACGGGCGGATCGAGGATTCCCGGCCGGTCAGCATCTTCCGCGGGAAGTGCGGGTCCGCGATCAGCGGTCGTGCCACGCCGACGAGGTCGGCACCCGACCGCAGGGCGGTGTCGATGGACGCACCGGTGCGGAAGGACTGTGACACGAGCAGCGGTGTCGCGGTGGCCGCGCGCAGCCGTCCGACCGCATCGAGCAGCGGCGGGTCGGTGACGGCCATGTCCCGGACGTAGGTGGTGCGGACGCCGACAGTGACGTTGACGTAGTCGAAGCCGGAGAGGTACGGAAGGAGCTCACACAGCCCGTCCATGCCGAGGCCGGCTTCTTCGCCCCCTTCTGCGGAGACGCGCACACCGAGGACGAGACCGGGACACGCGTCGCGGACCGCGGCCGCGATGCGGTCGAGGATCCGCACCCGCTGCGAGACCGTCGTGGCGTCGGGGCCGAAGTTGGTGACCGGCGAGAGGAACTGCGCCAGCAGGTATCCGTGGGCTGCGTGCAGTTCGACGACGGGGAATCCGGCGGACCACGCGTGAACAGCGGATGTGCGGAAGGCGTCGACGATCCCGTCGACTTCGGCGGGCCCGAGTGCGCGGGGACGCGTCGGTTCGCGAGGCGAGCGGACGACGGTCGGCCCCACGGGATGGCTCCACAGTTCGGCGCCGAGCGTTTCACGACCGAGGTGGACCAGTTGGCACGCCGCCACGGCCCCCTCCTCCGTGATCGCCCGTGCCCGGGCCTCGAGGCCTGCGACGATTTCCGGACGCCAGGCCTCGGTGATGTTGCCGTTGCGGTTGGCCGAGTTCGGTGACACCACGGTGCCGCCGACGATCAGCATCGCGGCCCCGCCCGCTGCCCGGCGGCGCCAGTAGTCTGCGTCGCCGGGCGACGGGACACCGCCGGCGACCGCTCCCGAGGCGTGCGCCGTCCCGACGAGTCGGTTCGCCAACCGAAGCGGGCCGAGCTGCAGCGGCCGAGCAGCACGTGGAGACGTCATGAATGCTCCTAACTGAACTGGATTCACTTCACGCTAGCAGGTGATTGACATCACACGGTAACTTCTTTAGATTCAAACTGATATCAGTTCAATTTGAGGGGAATCATGTCGTTCGTTCTCATCCATGGCGCAGGAATGGGCGCCTCCTGCTGGGACCCACTCCTGCCGTTGCTCGAAGGCGACACTCTCGCAGTCGATCTCCCCGGACGGGGTAGACGCCGGTCCGCCGACCCGCGGTCCGTCACCCTCGCCGACTGCACCGCGGCCGTCGTCGAGGATGTGGAGGCGGCGAACCTCGAGGACATCGTTCTGGTCGCACATTCATTCGCCGGAGTGACGGCCACGCCGGCCATGCCGGCGCTCGCGGGCCGACTGCGGCACGTCGTCTTCCTCTCCGCCGTCGTCCCGGCCGACGGCACGCGAGTGCTCGACCAGATCGACCCGGACGTCCGCGCCACAGTGGAAGAGTCGGTACAAGGCGGTGTCTATCGCCAGGATCCCGGGGGCGCCACAGCGATGCTCTGCAACGACATGGACGCCGAGCAGACCGGCTGGATGATCGACCAGCTGGTCGACGACTCCGCCGCGTTACTCACCGAGTCCGTCGATCTGTCCGGCCTTCGGGCCGACATACCCCGCACATACGTACGGTTGACGAAGGACGCCTGCTATCCGCCCGAACTGCAGGAGCGATCGGCCGCCGTCGTCGGCGGCGATACCGTCTTTCTCGAATCCGGCCACATGGCCATGGTGACGATTCCCGATCAGGTCGCCGCGCTGCTTCACAGGCTCTCGTCGTAGGCCGTCGCCGCGCATTCAATCCCTCGCTCCGCAAAACAAATACACGGTTTCGCATCCGGCGAACCGATTCCGGAAGGACGTTCATGCCATGAGAAGTGTGCCGATAAAGCTGATGGCGGTCGCGGTGGTCGCCGCGTTCGCTTCCGCCGCCTGCGGATCCGGCGGGTCCGGTGTCAGTCAACCAGTGTCGGGGACGTGGGACGACGTCGTCGCGGCAGCCAAGAGCGAAGGCAGCGTACTGCTGTACTCGAGCCAGAATCCCGCCAATCTCGAGGCGCTCAAAGTGGCGTTCGAGCAGGAGTATCCCGAGATCTCCCTCGAATACGTCCGGGGAACGGACGCCGACATCAACCCGAAGGTCGAGGTCGAGAATCAGACGAAACGCGGCACGGCCGACGTCCACATGCTCACCGACTCCGCCTGGATCGAGACGGCCGCGGAGTCGGGCACGTACTCGGCCGACCTCGTCGGCCCGGCGTTCGACGCGCCGGAGTACGAACCACAGAAGAGCATCATCTCCGACAAGTTCTTCCTGACCAGCGCGGCGGTGTTCTCCCTCGGATGGAACACGACAGCACTTCCCGGCGGTCTGCAGAAGCCGGAAGACCTCCTCGACCCGGCGTTGAAGGGCAAGATCGGCATCGTCAACCCGTCCGGTATCGCCTCCTATGTCGACTTCTACCGCTTCTTCGAAAAGAACTTCGGCCCCGGCTATCTCCAGAAACTCGCCGAACTGAAACCGCGCATCTACCCGAGCGCGCTGGGAGTCGCCCAGGCCTTGACGTCCGGCGAGATCGTCGCCACCCCGGTGGTGCAACCCCTGGTGCGGGAGAAGGAATCGGGTGCGCCCGTCGACTGGGCTCTGCCCACGCCGCCGTGGGGAACACCCTGGTTCACGCATGCCCTGTCCGCGGCGCCGCACCCGAATGCGGCTCAGGTACTGGCGAACTTCATGGTCACCCCGGCCGGCCAGAAGGCGCTGTCGCTCGGCTATGCGAGCGCCCTTCCCGGCATCGAAGGCAGCGTCGCGCGGGCCCAGGACATCGCACTGCCCAACCCGTCCGATCTGACGCCCGAATCGCTCACCGAATACCAGGCCGACTGGGAAAAGCGATTCATCCAGTGACTTCAGACGATGTGCGACTGCGTGACACCTGCGCTCTCGTCACCGGTGCGGCACGAGGAATCGGCGCCGCGACCGCGGAACTCTTCCATGCGCACGGCGCGACGGTGTACCTGTGCGACGTCGACGACGACCTGGGCAACAGTGTCGCGGCGAAACTCGGTGCGAGAGCCCATTATCGGCATCTGGACGTGACCGACGAAGCTGACTGGTCACGGGTGACCGCCGAGATGGCGGACCGCGGCCACCCGCTGCGTATTCTCGTCAACTCGGCCGGCGCCGCGTCCAAGGCGTCGATCATGGACACCTCGCTCGCCGAGTTGCGACGCATGATCGATCTCAACCTGGTGGGCACGTTCCTCGGACTGCAGGCCGCGGGCGCCGCGATGACCGCAGGCGGGTCGGTGGTCAACCTGTCCTCGCTGCGCGGTGTCCTCGCGACCGCCGAACTCGGTGCGTACGGCGCGTCGAAGTTCGGCGTTCGCGCCCTGACCCGCGTTGCGGCGCTGGAGTTCGCGGAGAAGAACATCCGGGTCAACGCGGTGTGCCCGGGCAGTATCGACACGGCCATCACCGCGGGCGCAGGTTTCGCCGACGACGACATGGATGCGTATGTGAAAAGCATTCCGATGCAGCGCCGGGGTCTGCCGCTCGAGGTGGCGAAGGCCATCCTGTTCCTCGCGGGCGACGAGAGCAGCTACGTCACCGGCACCGACCTCATGATCGACGGTGGAACGTCGGCGGGCGCCAGGACTCCCAAGCTCTCGTCGTCGTGACGGCCCGGCCGGGCAACTCCTTGCCCGCCGGGCTTCCCACCGCTACGCTGAAATGAACTGAATTCATTTTATCTCCGACCGGCGCTCCGAACCCGGGAGCCGGACGGACGCCCTCCAAGACAAACCACTCGCAACCAAGCAGGTGCCAGGTGACATCGCAATTCAGGGTTTCCAACCTGACCAAGACCTTCGGGTCCAACACCATCGTCGACCAGCTCGACCTCGACATCGAGGACGGTGAATTCCTCGTCCTGCTCGGCCCGAGCGGTTGTGGGAAGACGACCACGCTCCGCTGCATCGCCGGCCTCGAGACACCCGAGGGCGGGTCGATCACGTTCAAGGACCACACCGTCTTCGACGCATCGGCCCGGATCAATGTTCCGGCGTACAAACGCAACATCGGCATGGTCTTCCAGTCCTACGCGCTGTGGCCGAACATGACGGTGCGGGAGAACATCCGGTACCCGTTGAAGGTCCGCCGGATGAAGAGCGCCATGGCGTCCGGCCAGGTCGAAACCGCTGCGGGAATGGTGGACTGCGGGGCCCTGCTCGACCGGTATCCCTCCCAGCTCAGCGGTGGGCAGCAACAGCGGGTGGCGGTGGCGCGCGGATTGGTCGCACAACCCGACCTGGTGCTGTTCGACGAACCCCTGAGCAATCTCGATGCGCGACTGCGCGATCAGGTGCGGTCCCAGATCCATCAGCTCCACCAACGTCTCGGCTTCACAGCCGTCTTCGTCACCCACGATCAGGCCGAGGCGTTCGCGCTCGGAGACCGGCTCGCCATCATGAAGGCGGGCAAGATCGAGCAGTACGACACCCCGGAGCGGGTCTACGAGACGCCGTCCTCCGACTATGTCGCCGCCTTCATCGGCATGGCCAACCGACTCGAGCTCGTCCGGCGGCACGAGGGCTGGACGACGCGCGCGGGCACCCCGGTAGATCTCGATGCGGCCGGCATCCAGGGCGGACACATCGGCGGCGACGCGGCCCTGGGAAGAATGCGCCCCGACGACCTCGCACTGCACCGTTCGCTCGACGAGGTCGCCCCGGGCGATGTCGGCCTGACCGGTGAACTCGTCACCTCCGAGTACGGCGGCCGCTACTTCGACGTGACGGTCGACGCCGGCGGTGAGCGGTTGTACCTGCGCGCGGATGCGGGACGGCACGGGTCCTGGCTGCGCGGCGCCGCCACGGGATCTCCTCTGGTGGTCAGCTTCTCCCCCAGCGCACTACGGGTGTTCCCGCACCCCGACGGGCACGTCGATCTGCACGCTCCCGAGCTCGCTCGGGCCGCAGCCCGATCGGAGGCATGATGGCTACCGTCGCCGTGAGCCGTAGCGCGCGGCCGCTCGTCGTCAGCGCGGTGTGGCGGACCCGGCTCGGGTACGGCGCGCTGCTGGCGTTTCTCGCGTACCTCGTCGTGCTCCCGCTGTTCCGGCTGCAGTCGCTGGCGTTCCAAGACGGCGCTCGCGGATATCAGGCCCAGTACGGGCGGTACGACATCGGTCAGACCATCCGGACGACCATCGCCCTCGCCGTCACGTCGCTCGCCATCGCGATGGTGCTGGGAACGGTGCTCGCGTTCGCGGCCACCAGGCTGCCACGCCGGCTGAGCTTTCTCCGGATCGTCCCCATCCTGCCTATCGTGATGCCCGCGGTTGCCAACGTGGTCGGGTGGGCATTCCTCCTCTCTCCGGGGCCGGGGTACCTGAACGCACTCCTGCGCAAGCTTCCCTGGTGGAACACCGTGGATTCCGGACCGATCGACGTCTACAGCACGCCGTGGATCATCATTCTCACCGGTTTCGGACTCACGTCGTTCGTATACCTGTTCGTGAGCGCGGGAATGCAGAACATCAGTTCGGAGCACCTCGAGGCCGCACAGATCAGCGGTTCGTCGACGCTCGGGGTGTTCTTTCGCGTCGTGCTTCCGCTGCTCCGCCCGTCCCTGGTGTACGGCGGCGGAATCGCGCTGCTTCTCGGACTGGGCCAGTTCACGGGGCCGCTCCTGCTGGGGCAGAACGCGGGTGTGAAGGTGCTCACCACCGAAATGTACCGCCGTGTGTCGGAGTCGCCTGCGGATTTCGCGGCCGCGGCGGCCGCGGGGTCACCGCTCGTCATCTTCGGAATCGTTGTCGTGCTCGCGCAGAAGATGCTTCTCGGCAATCAGAAGCGCTTCGTCACCCACGGCGGAAAAGCGTTCGCACCGAACACCGGTCGCTCGGTCTGGGCCGCCGCCGCGATCTCCGTGTACGCGATTCTCGCACTCGTCGTTCCGCTGATCGGGCTCGCCATCGTGGCGGTGTCTCCGTACTGGTCGGAATCGCTGTCCTGGAATCTGTTCACGCTCGACAACTTCCGGGCACTCTTCCAGACGGCGAGCATCGTCGACTCGGTGTTCACCAGTCTTCTCACCTCCGTCGTCGCAGTGGCGATCTGCGTGCCGATCGGCTATCTCACCGCCACTCTGCTCGTGCGAGGCCGCAAGCACCGGGTCCTGGGGACCATCGGTGACGTGATCACGGCTCTCCCCCTGGGCATTCCGGCGGTGATCTTCGGTGTCGGGTTCTTGCTGACCTACACGCAGCCTCCGCTGATCCTCTACGGCACCAAAGCGGTCATCATCCTCGTGTACGTCGTGCTCATGGTGCCGTTCTCCACCCGGATGCAGATGACGGCGATGCTGTCGCTCGGGGAGACCTACGCCGAGGCCTCGGCGACCAGTGGCGCGAGCCCGTTCGTCACCAATCTCCGGGTGATCCTGCCGCTGATGAGACCGACCGTGCTCAGTGCCGTCGCCTTGATGTTCATCCTGCTGACCCACGAGTTCGCCGCCTCGCTGCTCGTCCGTGCCGCCACGACACAGGTGATGGGCACGCTGCTGTTCGACCTGTGGGAGAACGGTTCGTACCCGCTGGTGGCGGCGATGGCGCTGCTCATGACGGCCGTGACCAGCATCGGCGTCGTGTTCGCGATGCTCGTCGGTGGCCGGAACGTGTTGAGCAACCTGTGATATCGGTATGTCCTGCCCGATCCGAACGAATGACGAGGAGTACAGATGAGTGTGGGACCTGACCGGCTTCGCGACAAGGTCGTCCTGCTGACGGGTGCGACCGGTGGAATCGGCGTCGAGATAGTCCGCAGGCTTGCCGACGAAGGCGCCCACGTCGTCGTCACCGATCTCGACGAATCGGCCTGCCACGACCTGCTCCGCACTCTCGCCCAGCCCGAGCGACATGCCGCGCACGCCCTGGACGTCTCCTCCGAGGAGCAGTGGGAGGCGGTCGTCGCGGCAGTCGAGGGAAAGTTCGGCGCTGTGCACGCCCTGGTCAACAACGCTGCCATCGGCAGTGTCGCAACAGCCGAGGACGAAACCCGAGCGCACTGGGATCGTGTGATCGGGATCGGCCAGACCGGCACGTGGCTGGGCATGAAACATGCCGGCCCCCTGATCGAACGCAGCGGCGGCGGTTCCATCGTGAACATGTGCTCGATCCTGGGAACCGTGGGTGGCCTGGGCAACAGTGTCGCCTATGCGGCCGCCAAGGGCGCCGTCCGCACGATGACGAAGAACGCTGCCCTGCACTGGGCGAAAGCGGGCGTGCGGGTCAACTCGCTGCACCCGGGATTCATCGCGACGCCACCGCTGCTCGAACGGTGGGAGGGCACCGAGCGTCACCGCGAGATGCTCGCCGGCACGCCGATGGGCCGGCTCGGGCGCGGTGAGGAGATCGCGGCCGCGGTCGCCTTCCTCGCCGGCGACGACTCCACCTTCATCACGGGATCGGAGATCTACGCCGACGGCGGGTGGACGGCTGCCTGAACCCCGGCACACGAACATGGCCTCCGCGCGATGCGGAGGCCATGTTTGCTGTGGCCAGGTTTGCTGTGTGGCTGGGTCGTCACCGCAGACGGGACAGCGTCTTTCCCACGGTGCGGCCGCGCAGCATCGCAACGATCGCGTCCGGCGCCGACTCGAGACCGTCGAACACGGTCTCCTCGGCCACGAGCCGCCCGTCGCGGAGATAGGCCCCGACCTCGGCTCGCATGTCGCCGAGCAGGTGGTCGTAGGCACCGGCCCGGAAACCCTTCACCGTGAGGCTCTTCGACACGATCTGAAAGAGGTTGTCCGGACCTGCTGCCGCCGTCTCGGCGTCGTAGGACGCGACGGCGCCGGCCATGGCCACTCGGCCTCCCGGCCGAAGGCGATGCAGGGCGGCCCCGAGATGCGTTCCGCCCACGTTATCGAAATACAGATCGATGCCGTCGGGTGCCGCACTGTCGAGGGCCCGCGTCAGGTCCGGCGTGTGGTAATCGAACGCGGCATCGAGATTCAGTTCTTCCAGCAGGAACCGGACCTTTTCGGTGGATCCCGTGCTGCCGACCACGTAGTGACCTCGGAGCTTGGCAATCTGGGCGGCGAGGCTGCCGACCGCTCCGGCCGCCGACGAGATCCACACGACGTCTCCGCCTGCGAGTTCACCGATGCAGTGCAATCCCACGTACGCGGTGAGCCCGGCGCTGCCCAGCGCTCCGAGATATGCCTGCGGCGGGTGCTCGCCGATGTCGAGTCGCGTCACACCACCGGCCCCGGCGAGGGTGTCACCGTCCTGCCGGATCACGGCGAACTCACGAAAACCGTTGATGTGCAGCACCGTGTCGCCCGGCGCGAAGCCGGGGGCACGGGACCGGAGCACCTCCCCGACGGCCAACCCGGTCAGCGTCTCCCCGATGCGGAACGGCGGCAGGTAGCCGGCGGGGCCGGTGGGGCCGAGTCGCATCCTGACGGACGGGTCGATCGACGACCACGAGTTGCGCACGAGAATGTCACCGGGCCCGAGTTCTTCGGGAACCGTCACCACGTCGAGGCGGAAGTCCGACGGTCGAACCCTCCCCTGGGGATGGTGTGCCAGTGTGAGCTCACGACTCTGCACGGGAATCCTTTCCACTCAGACCACGGAGACGACGTCGACTCAGACGACGGAGAAGACGTCGTGGCCGTCTCGTTTTCGGACGGTGAGCCGGCCGCGGTCGACCAGGGTGTCGAGGTGCGCGAGGGTCTCACAGGTGGCGATCATCTGATTGAACGGGTCGAGCGTGGTGAACGGCCTTTCGCGACGAGTCCACGTGACCACGTGTGCCACGGCGGTCGCGGTCCCCTGCCCGAGAGAGATCAGCGCGTTGCGCATGGCATCGAATCGCTGGTCGTGGTGCGCGAGAAGCTCTTCTACTCGACGGTGCACGCTCGGTGTCGGATCTCCGTGTGCCGGCAGAAGTTGCGAATCGGGGCGGTCGAGCAACCGGGACAGCGAGTCGAGGTAGCGCCCCAGCGGCAGGTCCCACTCGCCCAACTCGAAGCCGATCGACGGCGTGATCGAGGGCAGGACATGGTCGCCGCTGAACAGCAGCCCCTGATCCACGTCGTGAAACACCATGTGTCCCTTGGTGTGGCCCGGGGTGTGCACGACGTCGAGGGCGTGCCGGCCGATCGGAAGTGGACCCGCGGCGAGCCAGTGGTCGGGTTCTTCCCAGTCCGCGGGGTAGAACGGTTCCGCGGCGGTCAGGGCCTCGACGGTGTCTGCCAGGACGGGGGCTCCCGCGCGGCGGAGTTCGTTCAGCGAATCCGTCGGAACGTTGCTGCCGAGGGCGCCGACCGCTGCCAGACCGTCCGCCTCCGCGACTCCGAGGTGGACGCGTGAACCGTGACGGCGGCGGAGTTCGACGGCGAACGTGTAGTGGTCGCGGTGCACGTGGGTGACGTAGATGTCGTGAATCTGCTCGGTGCCGTGGCCGATCCGGAGCAGTGCCCGCTCCATCTCCTCGAACGTCGTGCCGACTCGCCAGCCACCGTCGACGAGGGCCAGACCGTCCGGGGTCTCGAGGGCGTAGACGTTCACGGCCCCGAGACCGTCACCGGGCATCTGGAGGGGTATTCGATGCACACCGGGCGCCACCTCGTAGCAGCCCGGCTCCATCCACCCCGCCCTCATGATGTTGCGCTGTCCACTTCGACCATCGTCTTCTCCTCGCCCATGACGAGGATGCGCTTTCCGCGCATCTTGCCGACGTTCTCCACTGCGGCTTGCCATTCCGGGCTGGCCAGCGCGGCGTCGAGGTCCTCGCGGGAGTCGAAGCTCAGGATCGACACACCGTCCCACTCCCGGGACCTGTCGTCCATCGCGTCCAGCACTTCGGTGTGCTGCCAGCGTCGCAGGCCGGGAAGCGGATAGGTCACGTCGGCGTGCTCACCGCGCCACCACTGGATGAACTGCTCGTGGCTCCAGTCGTGCGGACGGGCGGCCAGGACGATCAAGTTGTACATCATCTCTCCATTACTGACATGAATTAGGTTCAATTATCGAGGGTGTGCAAAAGCCACTCTCCGATCTCCGCGGGTCACGCGCGGACGATACGCAGAGTGGCGTCGCGAACGTGCCGGTTGAGCTGGTCGAGTGTCATGTCGCCGTCGGGCCGGTACCAGCGCCACACGCTGACGACGAGTCCGAGGACGAGCCGGGCCATCAAACGCGCATCGGCATCGGCGAAGGCCCCGGCGCCCATCCCCTTCGCGATGAGGAGAGACCATGCCTCTTCGATCGAATTCACCAGCGCCCGTGACGTCTGGCGCTCGGCTTCTTCTTTCTCGGACTGACGGGGCGTGGCCAGCAGATCCATGTGGCTCTGGAGGATCCGACGCTGCAGGGCGTCGCGGGGGGTCGCTTCCAGGGCGCTGGTGATGGCGGCGCTCAACGCCTCGACCGGGTCGTCGATGCCCTCGATCGCGGTCGTGAATCGCTCGAGCGACTGCGCCAGTTCGAGACGCATGATCGTCAGCAGGCAGTGTGCCTTGGATTCGAAGTAGTGGTAGAGCGCGGTCTGGCCGATACCGACCTCGTCGGCGATCGACGCCCACTTCGTGTGCTCGAAGCCCACTTCCCCGAAGCGCTCGATTGCGGCCGTAAGGATGAGCCCGCGCTTGGAACGCGGACCATCGCGGAGCGTCATGGCTTCTACGGACACGGGATCCCCATCCATTTGTCGTCGGGTCGGTATCGGTAAGACTACCTGAACTGAGGTCAGGTCGGGTGGAGATCAGGTGGTCTCGCTACCGGCGAGCAGGCGTGTTGCGAGGTCCACCGCATCCGGTCGAGACAGTTTGCCGACCCGGTTCTGCGGCAGATCGTCGATCGTGAATACGAACTCCGGCCACTTGAACTTGGGGAAGTCGATGTCACCGAGGTGCGCAACCACCTCACCGAGGGTAATTGCTGCACCCGTGCTCACGACGAGGGCCGCGGCGCGTTCACCGAGCAGTTCGTCCGGCACCGGTACCACGCACACCTGGGACACGGTCGGGATGCGAGCGATGGCGGCTTCGACCTCGTTGATGTCGATGTTGCGGCCCCCGCGGATGATGATCTGCTTCTGCCGCCCCATCACCCGGATGCTCCCGTCGTCCGCGATCTCGACGAGGTCGCCGGTGGGCAGGAACCCGTCCGCGGTGAGTCCGGGCGGCGCGGGAACCCCGGCTCGGGCATAACCGACGAAGAGGGAGGGCCCATTGACCTGAGCGTCGCCCACCCGCCCCGGTGGCAGCGGAGCGCCGTGCTCGTCGACGGCTCGGACAACGGTGCCGGGGAACGGCCTGCCGTCCCGTCCGAGGCGTATGTCCGGCGCGTCCGACGGCAGCGGGGTGGTGTGCCCGAGGCACTCGGACATCCCGAACACCCGCAGGAACGTCGTCCCGAGAATCTGCTCGGCGCGACCGAGCGCACCGGCGTCCATCGGGCCGCCGCCCACGGTCATCGCCCGCAGCGAGGTCAGCGCGCCCGCCGCGTCGGGCGCGACAGCCAGCTGAAGCGCCATGGTCGGGACGAGCATCGTCCAGGCAACCTGGTGTTTCCTGACCACCTCGAGGGCGGTTGCAGGCTTCCAGCCGTCCATGCAGACCATCGGCGCGGCGAGCATCGTGGGGAGGTAGAGACCGAAGCAGAATGCGGCCACCGACGACAGCGGAACGAACGCGGCGACCGGGTCTCCGGGTTCGAGGCCGACGGCGTCGATCGTGCAGCGGCAGGCGTAACGGATCGCGGATTCCGACTGCACGACGCACTTGGGGTGTCCGGTGGACCCGGACGTCATCGCGATCGCGATTCCGCCGTTCCACCGTGCGACGTCGCTGACCGGTGTCCGCGACCAGCGCATCGACCAGCCGTCCAGCGCGGTCGCCTCTTCGCTGAAGTGGTCGTCCGACGCGCCCCAGTGCGCAAGGGACCCGGGGTCGGCGATCACCACGTCGGGTGCGATGTCGTGCAGGGCCACGGCGAACTCCGACGGGGTGGCGTGCCTGCTGAACACTGCGACGACGCCGCCTCGCAGACCGACGGCGAGTGCGGCAGTCAGCGTCCGCCAGCTGTTGTCCGCTTGGACGAGCACGGTGGGCGAACCCCCGCGAGCGGTGTCCAGAAGTGCGGCAAGTTCTGTCGCCGCCGCGGCGATGCGCGCGGCGGTGTACTCGCCCGAGGCGTCGACGACCACGATCTCATCGGGCGAATTCTTTGCGCGAGCAACGAATTCGCGAGCCAACTCCCACATCCCGCAATCCTCCTGTTCAGCGAACCACTGTCATTCTCGGTCATCATGCGCGGTATTGCGCAGACGTCGTCGGTCACGGCACGAGGACGGCGCGCCCGCGAATCGCTCCGCGGCGCAGCCGGTCGTACACGTCGACGGCGTCGTCCAATCGGTAAGACGTCGATTCGACGCTCAGCAGACCTCGTTGCGCGAGATCGACCACCGCCTCGAGGTCGGCGCGGGTTCCCCAGAACGGGGCGCTGACCTGCCAGCCGCCCGGCAGTCCGAGGTCCTTGCCGACCGTGAGCCGGCCGCCCCCGCTGCCCACGGTCACCAGGCGGCCACCGGGGCCGAGCAACTGCGCCGCCGATTCCATCGTGGCCGGTGATCCCACGAAATCGAACACCACGTCGGCGAAGCGAGGCTCTGTGCCGGAATCGGCCACCTCGCACACCGCCCGGTCCGCCCCCAACCGGAGGGCGAGGTCGCGCGAGTCCTCGCGTGGATCGACCGCGATGATCGTGCCGGCGCCGAGAGCGCGAAGGATCTGGACAGCGAGATGGCCCAGCCCCCCGACACCGACCACGACGGTGACCGAGTGGCCGTCGACGAGGTCCCGGTTCGTTCGGATCGCGTGGTAGGCGGTCAGGGCGGCATCGGCGAGCGGGGCGGCACTCTCGGGAGCGAGCCCCCGGGTGCGCACCACGAACCGTTCCGAGGGAACGATCATGGCCTCGGCGAGGCCGCCGTCGTGTCCGAGACCGTTGCCGATCGCCGCGAGCCTGCCGTCCGCCCGCGGACGCAGGTCGTGACAGTAGTTCTCCCGGCCCCGCCTGCAGTTGCGGCACTCCCCGCAGGACCACACACCGTGGACCACCACGGACTCGCCGATCCACGACCTGTCGGCGTCCGGTCCCGCGCCGACCACGGTTCCGGCCACCTCGTGCCCGAGTGTGAGCGGGAGCGGGTAGTCGAACGCACCTGCGGGTGCGTCCATGACGTGCAGGTCGGATCGGCAGAGCCCGGCGGCCCGGACCTCGATCAGCAGTTCGGCGCCCCGCGGTTCGGGGACTGGGACGCGCTGGACCTCCACCGGTTGGCCCCAGGTGGTCAGGCGCACTGCACGCATCATCTCGATGTCCATGGTCCTGTCGCCTACCTGGCTGCCCAGCCGCCGTCGACGACGAGCGTCTGTCCGGTGACATACGAAGAAGCATCCGATGCGAGGAACAGCACGGCGCCGTCCACCTCGCCCGCCCGGCCACCGCGGCCGAGCATCGTATTGCGGCGCACCCAGTCGGCCGAGCGCTGGTTGCCGAACAGTCCGTCCGTCATTTCGGTATCGAACCACCCGGGCACGACGGCGTTGACACGGGCGCCCCGCCTGCCCCACTGACCCGCCAACTCGCGGGTCAGCCCGAGAATGCCCGCCTTCGACGCCGCGTAGCTCGCACCGCCGATGGGAGCGGTGGACACCAGACCGATCACCGACGAGATGTTGATGATCGAGATCCCCGCGCCCTCCGGAACGGTCGACGTGGCATACGTGGCCAGATGGAAACCCGCCGCGAGGTTGACGTCGAGGATCGACGAGAACCCGTCGGCGGTTTCGTCCTCCGCGTTCGGAGGTCCGGGCTTGCCGGCATTGTTGACCAGGACGTCGACGTGGCCGGTTCGCTCGCGGGCGCGGTCGACGAGGCGGCGGCGGTCGGCGTCGACGGTGATGTCGCATTCGACCGGGACCACGGTGTCGACCTCCGCTGCCAGTGCCTCGAGCCGATCGATGCGGCGGGCGGCCGCGTAGACGGTGGCGCCTGCCGCGGCCAGCGTCCGCGCGAATCCCATCCCCAGTCCGGACGACGCACCCGTGACGACGGCGACGCGACCGCTCAGCTGGAACAGCTCGGGTACCTGCATGTGGTTGGCTCCTACTCCTGTTCGTGGCACGCGCGTCAGTAGACGGCGGTGCGTCCGCCGTCTACCGGGATCACGGCCCCTGTTGTGTAGCCGGCACGGTCCCCGGCCAGATGCACGACGAGGCCGGCGATTTCATCCGGATGCCCCAGCCGTCCGGCGGGCAGCCGGTCGACGATCTTGCCGACGAACTCGTCGTCCCAGTCGGCCGCCATGTCGGTCGCGAATCCGCCCGGCATGATGCAGTTCACCCGCACCCGGGGCGCGTATTCCTGCGCGAACGCCATCGTCAGCGCGTTGAGGCCGTTCTTCGACGCCGCATACATCGCCTCGGGCGGGCTGGGCCGCACCGCGCCGATGCTCGAGATGTTGATGATCGAACCGCCTCCGGCCGCGCTCATCCTGGCGCCGGCCACCGCCATCAGCCGGAACGGTCCCTTGAGGTTGACTTCGATCGTCTTGTCGAAGAGCGACTCGGACACCGACTCCAGTGTCGGTGACAGGGGTGCGATGCCGGCGTTGTTCACGACGACGTCGAGCTTCCCGAATCGGGTGACGATGTGGTCGACCGCGGTTTCGATCGCGTCCCACTTCCCGACGTGCAGTGCGAGCGGTTCGGCGATTCCACCGGTGTCCCGGACGATCGCACGGGCCGCGGAGACGCACGCCTCCTCCTTGCGGCTCGACACGATCACGGTGGCTCCCGCGGCGGCAAGGCCGCCGGCGATGGCGTATCCGAGCCCGCGGGTCGCGCCCGTGACCAGTGCGACCTTGCCCGTCAACTCCTGTGTCGTGTTCATGCGTACTTCTTCAGTTCGAGGCGCGCGATCGTGCGCAGATGGACTTCGTTCGGGCCGTCGGCGATCTGCAGTGCCCGGGTGATCGCGTACAGCCGGGCCAGGATCGTGTCGTCACTCACGCCCGCGGCGCCGTGCGCCTGGACGGCGTGGTCGACCACTCGATGCGCAACCTCCATCGCCGCCACCTTGATCGCGGCGACCTCCGAGCGGGCCGCGGCATTGCCGCGGGTGTCCATCAGCCACGACGACTGCAGAACCAGCAGCCGGATCTGGTCGATCTCCATCCGGCTCCGCGCAATCCACTCACGCACCACACCGCGATCGGCGAGGGGTCCCCCGAACGCGGTGCGCTGCAGGACCCGTCGGCACATCAGCTCGAGGGCGCGTTCGGCCATGCCGATCGCCCGCATCGCGTAGTGCATGCGCCCCGGCCCGAGTCGGCCCTGCGCGATCGCGAACCCGTCGCCCTCGGCGCCGAGCATGTGGTCGGCGGGCACCCGCACGTCCGTGAACTGGACCTCGCCGTGGCCGAGCCGGTCCCGGTAGCCGAACATCGGCAGATCGCGGAGCACCTCGATGCCGGGAGCATCCGCCGGCACCAGGATCATGCTCTGCTGCCGGTACGTCGGGGCGTCGGAATCGGACTTGCCCATGAAGATGACGAGCTTGCAGTCGGGATCGAGAATGCCCGAGGTGTACCACTTCCGGCCGTTCAGGACGTACTCGTCGCCGTCGCGGCGGATGGTCGAGGTGATGTTGGTGGCGTCCGAACTCGCCACCTCCGGTTCCGTCATCGCGAACGCCGACCTGATCGTGCAGTCCAGGAGCGGYGCGAGCCAGCGTGACTGCTGCTGCGGGGTGCCGTACATGGCGAGGATTTCCATGTTGCCGGTGTCGGGTGCCGAGCAGTTGATCGCTTCGTTGCCGATCACCGATCGTCCGACCATCTCGGCAAGAGGGGCGTACTCGAGGTTGGTGAGCCCGGCGCCCCATTCGCCGTGCGTCATGAAGAGGTTCCACAGTCCGAGTTCCCGTGCCTTCGCCTGCAGGTCCAGCATGACCTTCGGCTGTTCGTGCGGGTTGTCGTTCGACCTGATCTGCTCGTCGTACACGGCCTCGGCCGGATAGACGTGCTCTTCCATGAAGGTCCGCAGTTGCTCGAGCAGTCGCTCGGTGCGTGCGGAGTATCCGAAGTCCACGTGTCGTCCTTTCTGTTCCTGTCAGCGCCTCGAGCGGTGCGCGAAAGAGTGGTCAGGCAAGTAGTGCGGTGCCGCTGCGAATGAGCTGCGAGATGGTGTCGGGCAGCCGTTCCTGATCGGGGTCGTGGTGGCGGCCCTCTCGGTGCCTGCGCAGGTTGTGGCCCATGATCGCCGCCATCTTCAGACGGCCGAGTGCGTTGAACCAGTTCATGTCCGGCAGTGCCGGGGCGTCCCCGGTGTAGAGGTCGATCAGCTCGTCCTCGCTCGGCAGGTTCGGCACCGCGCGCCCCACACCGGGGAAGTTCACACCGTCGGCGAAGACGAGGAACCAGCCGAGCTCGACCCGCGGATCGCCCAGGCTCCAGATCTCCCAGTCGATCAATGCCGCCGGCTCCGTGCCCCGCGCGATGATGTTGCCGAGCCGGTAGTCGCCGTGCACCAACGTGGGCGCCATCCCGTCCGGGACATCGGCGGCGAGCAGACGCAGCAACTCCTCGCCCCCGCTCACGAGTTCGGGGGGAACGGCGCCGAGGGTGCGTTGCCACCGCGCCAGCTCGGCGGCCGGCGACAACGGATCACCGGCGGCCGGGATCGTGTCGAGGGGCACCGCGTGCAGCAGCGGGAGCACCTCGGCGGCCCGGCGCATCCGCGCGGCAGCGACGGCCGGTTCGACCGCCGGTGTATCGAGCACCGGCTCGAGGGATTCCCCGGCGACGCACTCCATCGCGAACCACGCCGGACCGTCCTCGTCGACGGTGACGATGCGGGGCACGGGAACCGCTGTGGCGCCGAGCGTTTCCATGATCCTCGCCTGGCGCACCATGTCGTGCCGCCCGATGGGACGCTGCCCCTCGGGCACAGCCTTGACGACGAGGTCGCCCCCACCGGTCCGGACCTTGTAGGTCAGTCCGGAGTGCCCGCCGGGCAGCGGCTCGAGCGGGCCGACGTCCAGGCCCGGGTTCTGCTCGCGCAGGCGACGCGCCACACGGTCGTCGAGGGTGATCGTTGCACTCACGGGCGGGGCTCCCTCGGCAGGCCGAGCACGCGCTCGGCGAGGATGTTGCGCTGGATCTCGTCGGTGCCGCCTGCGATGCGGTAGCCGGGTGCGCCGAGCACGTGCTCGGTCCACGCGAACGTTCCCCACTCGCCCGAGTCGGCGATCAGGTCGCGCCCCAGCAGCATCCGGACGACCTCCGAGGTGCGCGCCATGGTGTCGGTGGCGAGCAACTTGCCCACCGACGCCTCCGGGCCGGGGTCCTTGTCGGCGACGACGGCGGCGGCCACCCGCATTCCCGTCACCCGCTGGACATAGCTGCGCGTCACCAGATCCGCGACCTTGTCGCGCTCGATCTCGGACAGCTCCCGGCCCAGGTGGCGGGCGAGTTCGACGGCCTGGTCCGCGTTGGCCAGGCCGAGGTTACCGGCGTCGAGGCGCTCGGCGGCCAGCACGGTCAATGCGACCGGCCAGCCCTGCCCCACCGGCCCCAGCCGGTGGTCGTCCGAGAGTTCGACGCCGTCGAGATACACCTCGTTGAAGGAACTGCCCCCGGTCATCTGGCGGATCGGCCGGACGGTGACGCCGGGAGCGTCCATCGGGACCAGGAAGACGGTGAGGCCCTTGTGTTTGGGCGCGTCGGGGTCGGTGCGGCACACCGCGACCCCGACGTCGGCGACCCGGGCGCCGGACGTCCAGACCTTGTGCCCGGTGATCGTCCACCGGCCGTCCCGCTCGACCGCTCTCGTCCGGACCGCCGCCAGGTCGGATCCGGCTTCGGTTTCCGAGAACAGCTGACAGGCGATGATGTCGGTGCGAAGCATCGCCCGCACATACCGATCGCACTGCTCGGGCGTTCCCCACTGGGCGATGGCCGGTGCGACCAGTTGCTGAGTGACCGAGAACATTTCGGTTCGGCGGGGCACGTCGAAACAGTTCTCCTCCCGCCGGAAGGCGAGCACATAGGACATCGGCAGTCCGCGTCCGCCGAATTCGACCGGCCAGTTCATCGAACCCCAGCCGGCGTCGAACTTCGTCTGCTCGTACGCCCGGATGTGGTCGGTCTCTTCGCGTTCCTGCGCAGCGGTCCAGTTCTCGAAGACGGCGACCGAGTCGGGTCCCACCCCCCATTTGATCTGGGTGCGCGGTTCGGCGACCGTTCGCAGCCACGCGCGGGCGCCGTCCACGAACTGGTCCAGGCCGGGCATCGTTGCTTGATTCATGGCTCTTCCTCAGACTGACAGGACGGTGCAGGCGCTGATCCCGGGCGCACCGTAGACGTGGGTGAATCCGATGCGCGGGTTTCCGGGGACCTGCCGGGCACCGGCCTCACCGCGCAATTGCGTGACGATCTCGTGTATCTGCCGGAGGCCGGACGCGCCGATCGGTTCCCCGTTCGCGATGCAACCGCCGTCGGTGTTGACCGGGATCCGCCCGCCGATTTCCGTCTCCCCTGCGGCGATCAGCTTTTCCTGCTCGCCGTGCTCGCAGAATCCGCATTCGGCCATGTGCATGATCTCGGCGCCGCTCTCCGTGTCCTGGAGTTGCGCGACGTCCACGTCGGAAGGTCCGAGTCCGGCCTGCTCGAATGCGGCCGCCGCGGTGGACGTGCTCACGCTCGACGGGGTACCCGCGCCCTGTATCGACGGGCCGAACACCTCGAACGAGCCGAACCGGCGGGTGCCCGCCGAAATGCCCCGCAGGTGCACCGGTCGTCCGCCGAGTCGCCGGACGGCGGTCTCGCTCGCCACGACGACGGCCGCACCGCCCTCGCCGGGTGAGCAGAACATGTACCTGGTCAGGGGGTCGTTGACCATGTCCGCGGCGGCGATCGTCTCGGCGGACATGGGTTCACGCCGCCAGGCATTCGGGTTCAGGGAGCCGTTGCGATACGCCTTCTCCGCGACGGCGGCCAGTGTGGGGGCGCTGATTCCGTGTTCGCGCATGTACCGCGCGATCTTGATGCCGAAGAACTGGGTGGTGACCATGAGACCCGCCTCGCCGTAGCCGACGGGCAGACCCCAGTCCTGTGGCGCCGGGTCGAACGCACCGCGCGGGTGCTTGTCGAAGCCGACCGCGAGCGCGATGTCGGCGGCGCCGGCACGAATGGCGTTGACGGCCGACACCAGAGCGCTACCCCCTGTCGCGCAACCGTTCTTGACGTTGGTGAACGGGATTCCGGTGAGTCCGAGTTCGGACACCAGGGTGTCGGCGAGCCCGGAGCCGTCACTGCCACCGAACGCGACCTGAACGTCGGTCCACGCGATGCCGGCGTCGGCCAGGGCGGACGCGATCGCGTCCAGGGCGAGCCCGCGGCCGGTCTTGTCCTGTTGGCGCCCGAATTTCGACAGTCCGGCCCCGATGATCGACACGGTGGACATCAGCGGGTCTCCTTCAGATATGCGTCGGTGGCAAACCGGGGCACCGGTGCCGTGGCGACCAAGGTCACCGGCGCCCCGTCGTCCAACTCGTCGAAGTCGTGGCAGTCGAGCACGGCTTCGACCCTGATTCCCTCGGGGAGTTCGACGTAGCCGACCGCGAACGGCGAGAACCCGTCCGGCGGCGGAACATACGGCGGCGATTTCGGGGCGAACCGCTGAACCGTGTACGCCCAGACCGTTCCGCGTGTGCTCAGCGCAACCGGCGACATCGCCGGTCGTGAGCACTGCGAGCACAGGCTGGTGGCCGGGAACGCCACCGTCGAGCAGTGGGAGCACCGGCTCGCGCCGAGTGCCGGCGCGGTATGTGTCTCGCCCATCGTCAATCTCTCCTCGGGATTCGTCGGCGGCGTTCGGGTCAGCGACCGACCCAGACCGGGTCACGCTTTTCGAGGAACGCGTTCACGCCTTCGCGTGCGTCCTCGGACTGCAGCGCGTTGCCGACGGCGAGGTGCTCCATCACCATGAGCGACTGGATGTCCGCGTCGAGACCGCGGTCGATGCACATCTTGGTGAGCTTCATCATGAACGGACTCTTGTCCACGATCGGCGCGATGAACTCGGCGACGAGCTTGTCGAGGTCTTCGGCCGGCACCGAAGCGTTGATCAGGTCGAAGGCCTCCGCCTCCTTGCCGGTGAGGAGCTTGCCGGTGAGCATGAGCTCCTTGGTCTTCCGAATGCCGATCATCCGCGGGAGCCGGTAGATCGGGCCCGCACCACCGAACAGCGCGCGGCGAATGTGGAAGTCGCCGATACGAGCGTCCTCGGCCGCGATGGCGAAGTCGCAGGAGATCATCAGCTCGAAACCGCCCGCGGTGACGAAGCCTTCGAGGACCGCGACGGACGGCGTGTTCATCGAGTACAGGCGGTCGCACACCCGGGCCGACAGCACCGCGACATCCATCGCGGTGGTGGAGCCGACGTACTTCTCCCGCAGTTCGTCGAGATCGAATCCCGAGCAGAACGTGCCGTCGCGTCCACGCAGGACCAGCACTTTGAGTTCGGGGTCGTTGTCGACCTCGACGATGATCTCGTCGAGGCGGTGCAGCAACTCGACGGTGACCGCGTTCTTCTTGTGCGGGCGGTTGAGCCACACGCGGGYGACGTCGCCGTCCTTCTCGAGAACGATGTGATCGGTGTCCACCATGTCGGGGTCCTTTCGAGGGATGAAAACTGAACTGGATTCACTTCAGTTCTACTGGGTGGGAGGTGTTCCGTCAATAGCGGGGTCGAAGAGCGTCGGATTCGGCCGGCAGCAGCCGGCCCGATGTCAGAGTCCGACGAGATCCGCGATCCGCCCGCGGTGCGCCCGCGAATCCCCCAGCAGCGGTTCGTCTCCGAGCGCGCGGCGAACATAGGAGTGCGTCGCATGTTCCCAGGTGAAGCCGACTCCCCCGTGAAGTTGCACGGCCTCCATCGCGGTGGCGATCACGGCCTCGGTGCAGACCGCACCCGCGACAGCGGCCGGAAGCGCCGCGGCGCCCGGGTCTTCCGCGAACACCGCGGCCGCGTACCGCGCCGCCGATCGCGCCTTCTCGAGCTCGACGAGAGTGTTCGCCAGTCGATGCTTGACAGCCTGGAAGGAGCCGATCGCCCGCCCGAACTGGCGGCGCTGCATGGTGTATTCCCGTGTACTGTCCAGTAATCGGTCGATCACGCCGACGTGCTCGCAGGCCAGTCCGATCACTCCGAGGCTCTGCAACGATTCGACCGCGCGCGGTGCGTCACCGGGTCCGGCGAGCCGCACCGCCTCCGCGTCGTCGAAGAGCAGATTCGCCTGCCGTCGACTGGGGTCGACCACCGGAAGTTCTGTTCGCCGCACCGTCGCGGTCCGCAGATCGACCGCATAGAGGCCGGGTCCGTCGTCGGCGTGCGCGAGCAGCACGACGACATCGGCGGCGCCGCCCTGCACGACATTCGTCGCGCGACCGGACAGCGACCATCGGTCGCCGGCGCGCGCGGCGTCGACGAAATCGGTCTGCCCACTCAGGGCCGTCACCGTCGCGACGAGTTCGCCCCGGACGACCTGGTCGAGCAGTTCGTCTACTGTTTGCGACCTTTCGGCCGCGAGTAGGGCGTGCACTCCCAGCGTGGCGGACGTGAGCACCGGTTCGCAGACCAGCGCGCGCCCGCATTCTTCGAGAACGATGCCGAGTTCGACCACGCTGTATCCGAGGCCGCCGCGATCCTCCGGCACCGTCAGGGCCGCGACGTTCATCTCCTCGACGAGCAGCGACCACAACTCGGGGGAATAGCCGACCGGGGACCGGGCGGCGAGTCGGCCGTCCTCGAGGGTCGAGTGGCGGTCGAGCAGGCGGCGTATGACGTCGCGGATGTCTTCGTGCTCGGCGACGGGGGTCATCGCCGCGGGTTCGGTCTCGGGCCAAGGGCTGGAATGGGAGGACTGCATTGAACTCTCCTATAAATTGACGTGAGTTCAGTTTAGTTTCGCAGAAGACGAGACGGCAAGGACTCTCGACAGACCCACCCATGTTGAACTAAGTTCATTTCATGACCGATGCACTCGTGATCGAGCAGTACTACGCGATCCTCGACAGCGGCCGGATCGAAGACGCGGTTGCCCTGCTCGACGAATCGATCGAGTTCGCCATAGTTCTTCCCGGTACCGTCCGTCGCGGCCACACCCGCGCCGACATGCTCGACTACCTCCGGGGACGACCCCCGGTCGACCGGCGGCACGTGCTGCTCCGGACGAGCAGCGCCGGCGACGTCCAGTTCGCCTACGGCTCCGTCGTCGAGAACGAGACGAAGACGACCGGCTACTTCCTCGCCGCCATGCACCTCGACGCCGACGGCACCATCGACGCATATGAAGTGTCCTTCGACACGGAATTCAGCATTCTCACAAGGGAGTTGGCACATGACAAGCGCGACTGACCTGAATCCGAGGACGTCACCGACGCCCGTGCTGGTCGCATGGTTCGCGTTCATGGATTCGGACGATCCCGACCGCGTCCTGACGATGATCACCGACGACTTCCGGATGTCGATCCAGTTCTCCACCGGCGGCGGGAAGGCAGCCGAATTCGTCGGCGATCGCGCAGGTCTCGTCGGGTACCTGCAGCAACGCGAGAAGAGCGTGCTGGTACACGAGATCCTCGCGGGCTCGCGGGTGGGTGACGTCGAACTGGCACTGGGACGCACCACCCGGAACGGCGAATTCGAGGCGTCGTTCAACACCTCGGCACAGCTCGACGAGTCCGGGCTCGTGCGGAGGTTGCTCATCTGCCGCACGCCCGAGATCTCGTTCCCCCTCTGACACACCTGTGAGTACTTGTTAACCGCGGGCGGTTAACAAGTACTCACAGGGGGTTTCGGTCAGGACGTGAGGTCGTACAGGGTCACGCCGTCCACGGTGACTGCGGTGAAGTTCGCCTGCACCCAGGTGGAGATCTCCGACGCGGTGCCGTCGCCACCCATTCCGCCGCCCCGGCCGCCGGCGATGAAGTAGTGGATCTTCCCGTCCGCCACGTACTGCTGGAACTGCTCCAGCGTGGGTGACGGATCGCTGCCGTTGAACCCGCCGATCGGCATGACCGGGTCCTCGGTGGCCAGCTGGTAACCGGACGCACTGTTGGATCCGATGGCCGCGGCCACCCAGGTGTAGTTGCCGGCATCCTGCTCCAGCAACGACACCAGTTCCTCGCCGGGGTTGCTGCCGGAGAGGAGTCCCCCGGCAGCGCCGCCCATGGCTCCCATGCCGCCCATGCCGTCGGCGGCGCCTGCCGTTGCGCCGTCGGTGGCACCGGGAGCCGCACCGCCCGGCATCGTGGGCGCGGCGCCGCCGTCGGTGCGCCCGCCCATGCGTCCGGCACCGTCCATGCCACCGGGGCCACCCATTCCGCCGAAGCCACCGCGACCGCCTTCGACGGTGGGTCCGGCCGAGACGATCGAACCGGTGTGCGGCGTCGCGATCGTGTCGACGGCGTACGCCGTCGGTCCGGCGAGCCCAGTGAACAGCGCGGCCAGCGTGACGACGGCCGCGATCCGTCCCCTGGTCAGCGCCGGGATCAGCACGGCCACCGCGGCGAGAACACCGGCGACGACCACGGCCCACTTCAGCCACGGCACGAACGACGCACTGCGCCCGAGCAGAACCCAGGACATGGCCGCTGTGGCCAGCAGTGTCACCGCAAGAACAGCACGCATCCACAGGGTGTCGCGTCGACGCCACAGCGTCACAGAACCGATCGCCACCAGCGCGGCCACGGCCGGTGCGAGCGCGACGGTGTAGTACGCGTGGAAGATTCCGGCCATGAAGCTGAACGTCAGCCCGGTGACGAGCAGCCACAGGCCCCACACGACGAACGACGCACGTTGCGTGTCGGTGCGTGGCGCCCTGCCACGCACTACGAGACCGGCGACGAGCAGAATCAGAGCGGCCGGGATCAGCCAGGCGATCTGACCGCCCTGAGCCGACTCGAACATGCGCGTGATGCCGGTGCTGCCCCACATTCCGCCGCCACCGCCGGGGCCGCCTCCGGGGAAGCCCCCGCCTGCCATGGCGTCACCCATTGCTGCTCCGGCTTCGCCACGCGCGCCGCCACCGGGCGTGACGCTGCCCGTCTCCTCACCGTTCAACCGGCCGAGACCGTTGTAGCCCAGGGTGAGTTCGAGGATCGAGTTGTTCTGCGAACCGCCGATCCAGGGCCGCGACGACGCCGGCCACAGCTCGACGGTCAGCAACCACCAGCCCGCGGAGACGATCATCGCGCCGAGCGCGGCGAAGCACTGGGCGAGGCGTTTGCCGAACTTCGGTGGTCCCGCGAAGAGGTAGGTCAGGGCGAGCGGCGGAACGACGAGCATCACCTGAAGCTGCTTGGTCAGGAACCCCAGCCCGACGAACACGCCGGTCAGCACCATCCACCGGGTGCGTCCGTCCTCCACGGCACGCAGCATCGCCCACACGGACGCGATCATCAGCAGCACCAGCAGCGCGTCGGGGTTGTTGAACCGGAACATGAGCACCGCGATCGGCGTCAGTGCGAGCACCAGACCGGCGAGCAGACCGGCCGGGGCCCCGAACCACCGCTTCACCGTCGCGTACAGCAGCGCGACGGAACCGACGCCGAGCAGGGCCTGCGGCACCAGCATCGCCCACGAGCTGAGGCCGAAGATCCGGACCGACAGCGACATCAGCCACAGCGACATCGGCGGCTTGTCGACGGTGATGGAGTTGGCGGCGTCGGAGGACCCGAAGAAGAACGCCTTCCACGACTCCGAACCGGCCTGCACCGCGGCGGCATAGAACGAGTTGGCCCAGCCGGAAGCGCCGAGCCCCCAGATGTACGCGACCGCCGTCCCGACGAGCAGTGCGGCGAGCGCCCAGGGCTCCCACCTCCGCCGGGCCGGAGGAGGTTCGGGCGTTTCGACCTTCGGTTGTTCGAGGGTCGTCGTCATGCGTGAACTCCTTCGGGGCGAGCGTTCCGGAACACCCAGCGAAGGGCTATGAAACGACTGATGGTGGCAACGAGATTGGCGAGTACGAGGACGGCGAGTTCGACGTGCTTGGACGCGTCCGGGGCCGCCGAGTGCAGGACGAACAGGGAACCGCTGGTGAGCAGCAGTCCGAAGGCGAACACGAGCAGACCCTGCATCTGATGCCGGGCGGCGCCTTCGGATCCGCGCACCCCGAACGTGAACGCGCGGTTCGCGGCCGTGTTGAGCACGGCCGTGACCAGCAGTGAGACGGCGTTGGCCCACTGCGCGCCCAGGACCGGATGCAGAACCAGGTAGAGCAGCGCGTACGCGACGGTGGACGCGACACCGATCACCGCGAACCGGGCCAACTGCCCGACCATGCCGCGGGGAACCCCGGGCACCAGCGGCTCGCGTCCGAAGCTGTCCCGCAAGCTGCCGATCGGCAGCGATCCGGTGGACAGCGCCCGGCCCACCCGCCACACGCCCTTGAGGTCGGCGACAGCGGTCGCGACGATGTCGACGCGACTATCCGGGTCGTCGACCCAGTCCACGGGGACCTCGTGGATGCGCAGGCCTGCGCGTTCCGCGAGCACCAGCAGCTCGGTGTCGAAGAACCATCCGGTGTCCTCGACCAGCGGCAGCAGACGCTGCGCGACGTCCGCCCGCATCGCCTTGAACCCGCACTGCGCGTCGGAGAACCGCGCGTGCAGCGCGCTGCGGAGGATGAGGTTGTAGCTGCGGGAGATGAACTCACGCTTCGGGCCCCGGACCACCCGCGAGGAGCGGGCGAGCCGGGAGCCGATCGCGAGGTCCGAATGCCCCGACAGCAGCGGTGCGATCAGCGGCATCAGGGCGTTGAGGTCCGTCGACAGATCGACGTCCATGTACGCCACCACCTCGGCGTCGGAGGCACTCCACACCGCGCGCAGGGCGCGGCCGCGTCCCTTCTCGTCGAGGTGCACGACGCGGACGCCGTCGATCTCGGCGGCCAGTCGGTGGGCCACGGCGAGGGTGGCGTCGACGCTGGCGTTGTCGGCGATGGTGATGCGGGCGGTGTAGGGAACGTTCTCGTCGAGGTGCCGCCGCAGCCGGCGCACGCAACGTTCGAGTCCGGCTTCCTCGTTGTAGACCGGCACGACAACGTCGAGCACGGGCGCGGTCTCGGAGGTTCCGGAGGTCTCGAGTCGTCCCATGGCGCCCGGTGCTCGGGAGAGGGAATTCGTCGTCATGCGTCCAAGGTTCGGCCCGGACGCTGCGATCACTCTGGACGGAGGCTGGGAGTTTCCTGTGCGCTTCGCGCCCGTGAGTACTTATTAACCGCGGAAGGTTAATAAGTACTCACGGGTGGCGAAGCCGCATAATGGCGGCCATGGGATCTGTATTCAGCGCCATCATCAACGGAGATCTGCCGGGACGGTTCGTGTGGGAGGACGAGGACGTCGTCGCGTTCCTCACGATCGCCCCCGTGACCCAGGGCCACACCCTCGTCGTGCCGCGCGAGGAGGTGGACCAGTGGCAGGACGTCGACGGTGAGGTCTGGAACAAGGTCATGGACGTGGCCCGCACGATCGGGCAGGCCGTCCGCCCGGCGTTCGACGCACCGCGGGCGGGACTGCTGATCGCCGGCCTCGAGGTGCCCCACCTGCACCTGCACGTCTTCCCCGCCTACGATCTCGGCGATTTCAACATCAGCAACGCCGAGCAGAATCCGTCCCAGGAATCGCTCGAGGAGGCGCAGGCGAAGATCAAGGCGGCGCTGCGCGAACTCGGCCACGGGGCCAACGTCCCCGACTGACGGTCAGCTCGACCGCGGCAGTTCCACCCGGAACGTGGCACCTTCGCCGGGCCGGCTGTCGACGGTTACCGACCCTCGGTGGGCGGCGACCAGGGCCGCGACGATCGACAGGCCGAGCCCGCTGCCGCCGCTCTCCCGGGTGCGGGACGCGTCGGTGCGGTAGAACCTCTCGAACACCCGGGCCGCGTCTTCCTCGGTCAGTCCGGGTCCGGTGTCGGCCACCTCGAGCACGACGCTGTGCTCGGTGGTGCCGAGCCGGACCGTCACGTCCGCGGTGGCGGGGGTGTGTTTGACGGCGTTGGCGAGCAGGTTGCCGAGGACCTGCCGCAGCCGGGCCTCGTCGCCGATCACCTCCGGTGTCCCGGGTCCGGGGCGGACGTCGAGGGCGATGGACCGCTCGGGGGCGACGGCGCGCGCCCCGTGCACGGCGTCGGATGCCACCGACAGCAGGTCGACGGGCCGGGTCTCGAGGGGTCGCTGGGCATCGAGCCGGGCGAGCATCAGCAGGTCTTCCACCAGGAGACCCATCCGCGACGCTTCCCCTTCGATGCGGCTCATCAGGGTTTCGGTGTCGGTCATCGCGCCCTGTCGATACAGTTCGGCGAAGCCGCGGATCGTGGTGAGCGGGGTGCGCAGTTCGTGGCTCGCGTCGGCGACGAATCGCCGCATCTTCTCCTCGGACCGCCGCGCCGACTCCTCCGACGCCTCGGTGGCGGCGAACGCGTGCTGGATCTGCGCGAGCATTCCGTTGAGCGCCACAGACAGTCGCCCGATCTCGGTACGGTCGTCCCGTTCCGGGACGCGTCGGTGCAGGTCTCCCGCCGCGATCGCCGCGGCGGTCTCCTCCACTTCGACGAGGGGACGCAGACTGCGCCGGACCACGAAATACGCGACCACTCCGAGCACGATCAGCACCACCACACCGATGATGAGTTGCAGCACGGCCAGCCGGTTCACGGTTTCGTCGTTCTCGGTGAGCGTCATCGCGACCGTCGTCTCGATGCCGTCCGGCGCGGTGGTGGTCAGCACCCGCCACCGCACGTCGGAACCGTCGGTCGAGCCGACCGTCACGGGCACGGAGGCGGGGTCTTCCGGCAGTGCGGGCGAGACGGATTCGTCGTTGATCTCACGCAGCACGGTGCCGTTGGCCAATGTCGTGCGGACGTAGAACGGGCTCGGCGGACGTCCGGGATTCGGTTCGTCGGGCGGCGGCAGCGGACGCGACTTGCCGGGCTTCGCCCACCCCTGAGCGGCCTCGTGGAGTTGGTGATCGACGCGGTTGGTCAGCGAATTCTCGAGCGCCGACGTCACCGCGACACCGGACGCGAGAAGCCCGAGCGCAGCGAGCAGGAGCACGGCGCCGACGAGCGTGATGCGCAGTGGCATCGCCCGGATCCACCGTCGCGCAGGCCTGTTCGGGACGGTGGCGACCACCTCGGCCGACTCCCGGGGAGCCGCGGGCGCGGTCATCGCCGCGGTTCGCGCATCACGTAGCCGACGCCGCGGAGGGTGTGGATCAGCGGGGTCTCGCCGGTGTCGACCTTCCGGCGCAGGTACGACACGTACGACTCGACCACGCCGACCTCACCGCCGAAGTCGTAGTTCCAGACGTGGTCGAGGATCCGCGGCTTGCTCAGCACCGTGCCGGCGTTGACCATGAAGTACCGCAGCAGCGTGAACTCCGTCGGAGAGAGCGACACCAGGTCGCCCGCCTTCCAGACCTCCCGCGTGTCGTCGTCGAGTTCGATGTCGGCGAACTTGATGCGGGCCGACTGCTCCTCCACCGACACCTTGCCCGCCCGCCGGAGGATGACGCGAAGCCGGGTCACCACTTCTTCGAGGCTGAACGGCTTGGTGACGTAGTCGTCCGCGCCGAGGGTCAGGCCGCTGATCTTGTCCTCCACCGCATCCTTCGCGGTGAGGAACAGCACCGGCGCGTCCACACCGTCGGCGCGCAACCGCTTGAGCAGGCCGAACCCGTCCATTCCCGGCATCATGACGTCGAGAATGACGGCGTCCGGGCGGAAGGTGCGCGCCGTGTCGAGTCCCTCGGCCCCGGTCGACGCCGTCGCCACCTCGAATCCCTGGAATCGGAGACTCACGGAGAGCAACTCGAGGATGTTCGGTTCGTCGTCGACGACGAGGACGCGGGCTTCGACAGGCTTATCATTCACGCAACCCATCATCACTCGTGACGCTGGATCGTCGCTGTAGGTTTCCTGGGAGGTTCCTGTGAGCCGGTGCGGCCGGCCCTGGCCGGACGGATTCCGATCGTCAGTTGACGACGATATTGAGGTTGAACACTACCCCGCCGAACGTCAGGATCGTGTTGGCCAATCCGAGTGTGACACCACTGTTGAGCGCCCCGAGCAGTCCCAGCATCATGACCTCCATCGTCGCCCCGGTGAAGGGGTGTTTGCGCGCTGTCCGTACGCGTTGCGGATGACACTAAGTCACGTTCGACAAATTCGTGGCGACACGCGCACGCAATTTCCCTGAATAAAATCACCCATTCTTCTCGAGCGAAAAAGGATGAAATTCCGGGCGCATGAGCGAGGATGGGACAGTTGCTCTCCCGCGCCCCGGCGCTCACGGTCGCCGCACAACGCGACAACCCCGCCGTCGAGCCGACGGCGGGGTTGCGACCGGAGTTGTCTTGACAGGCAGGAAGTTCAGGCGACGACGTTCAGGTTGAGCACCACTCCGCCGAACGTGCCGATCGTGTTGGCGAGTCCGAGGGTGAAAGCGCTGTTGATTGCGGCGAGCAGTCCGAGCATCATGATGTTCCTCGTTATCTTCCGTGGTATACGCACAGAATTCACTGTCGCGCTCGACAATAAGTCAGCAGGTCTCGATCTGCGAGATATTCGGTGCATTCCCGCGCCGTGCGCGCGGAGCGAGCCTGTGGAGTCGCTCACCACTCACGGGCGCGGAGCGCGTCTTTGGGTACCGTGGAATTCGTCGACACGACATCCGGACGAGCGCACCGTACCCGGCCAGCGACAAGACGGTGCCCGGAGGTTTGTCATGGCGTGGATCGTGCTCGTGCTGTCGGGGGTTCTGGAGGCTGTCTGGGCCACCGCCCTCGGCCGGTCGGAGGGATTCAGCAAGCTCGGGCCCAGCATCGTCTTCGGCGTCGCCCTGGTCTTCAGCATGGCGGGTCTGGCCTACGCGATGCGCAGTCTCCCCACCGGAACGTCGTACGCGGTGTGGGTCGGCATCGGCGCGGCGCTGACGGTCGGGTTCGCGATGCTGACGGGCGCCGAGAGTGCCACGCCGGTGAAGATTCTGCTGATCCTGGGCATCGTGGGATGCGTCGTCGGACTGAAGGCTCTGCACTGACCTGATCGACACGCTCGATGATTGTGTGTCGCGGGTTACAGTAACTCCATGAACCTGGTGTCGTTGATGACCCTCCCGGTGCGTGCCGGTCTCGCGGCGGCCGATGTCGGTCTCGGTATCGCCGAGGCCGCCCTCGTGTCGGTGCGGACCGCGGTCGCCGGGACCGGCGTGGTCACGGGAATGAGCACCCAGGGGAGCCCGCTGCAGGTGATCAGCCAACTGTCGTCGCTGGCGGCCAACGACCGGCCGCTCGGGCAGGCCCTCCAGCCGGGCGGTCCGCTCGATCGTCTCCTCGCCCCGGGCGGCCCCGTCGACCGTCTCACGTCGGAGGGCGGCACCCTCGAACGACTGCTCGAGCCGGGTGGGCCGCTCGAGCGGGTCCTCGCCAAGGACGGCCCGCTCGACCGGGTCCTCGCCGAGGACGGCACCCTGGAGCGACTGCTCGCGAAAGACGGCCTGCTCGACCGTCTCACCGCCGAGCAGGGACCCCTCGAACGGCTGACTGCGCAGGACGGCGCGGTCGAACGGCTCACGGCGCCGGGCGGACTGGTGGATCGGGCGCTCGCCGAGAACGGCATCCTCGACACACTGCTGTCAGAGGGCGGCGCGTTCGAACGCCTCATCGCCGAGGGCGGCCCGCTCGATCAGATCGTGGCACTGTCCGAGACGTTGACGGCGCTGGCGCCCAACCTCGAGCGGATGAGCGCGAGCGTCGACCTGCTGCAGGAGACGGTGGGGGTTCTCAGCGCCGCCGTCGGGCCGCTCGGTGAACTGGCGGGCAAGTTGCCGGGGCGCTGGCTCAACAAGGGCAAGGGCGACCGTCCGGGCGTCGACTACACCCTCGGCCCCGCCTGACGCTGTCCGCTCGGGACGGCCTGGGAGCGACCGGCCGACACTGACCGACACCTGCCTCTGGTATGTATTTCGCATGACACGAACCATCGTTGCGCTGTTGATCCCGGCCGCCCTGCTGCTCGGGGCGTGCAGTTCCGAATCGACCACCACCGACGCCGAGTCCACGGCGAGCGCAACGACCGAGGCCACCGAGGCGTCCTCCGCAGGCCTGCCCGCCGTCGCGGACCTGTGCAAAGGCCTCCTCCAGTACGCGAAGGGCGCCGAGGCCCGCGCGCAGCAGAGCGGCGAGACGTTCGACCGCACGAAGGCCCTCGACGACCTCTTCACCCAGTCGGCCGAGACGGCGGAGTGGAAGGACGCTCCGCAGGAGCGCAAGGATCAGATGATCCAGGCCTACGACGCCGCCAAGACCGGGGCCTGCTGACCCGTCCCTCGATCAAGGACCGGAACTGTCCTCAATCCTTCGTAGCGTGGTCTGCATGACCGACACGACGAAGTCCATCCGACCGTTTCGCATCGACATCGCGCAGGCGCAACTCGACGATCTCGCCGCACGACTCGCGCGGACCCGGTTCGGCACCCCGCTCCCGGGTGACGACTGGAAAACCGGGGTGCCCACGTCCTACCTGGTCGAACTCGTCGCGTACTGGCGCGACGAGTTCGACTGGCGGGCACAGGAGAAATCGCTCAACACCTTCCCGCAGTTCGTGACCGAGATCGACGGGCAGAACATCCACTTTCTGCACGTCCGCTCACCCGAACCGGACGCACTGCCCCTGGTCCTCACCCACGGCTGGCCGGGTTCGTTCGTCGAGTTCCTCGACGTGATCGGGCCCCTCACCGACCCCGTGGCGCACGGTGGCAACCCCGCGGACGCATTCCACGTGGTGGTGCCGTCGCTGCCCGGATTCGGATTCTCGGGACCGGTCCGCGAATCGGGCTGGAACATCCACCGGATCGCCGGGGCGTGGGCGGAGCTGATGAGCCGGCTCGGATACGACCGTTACGGGGTCCAGGGCGGCGACATCGGCGCGGGCGTCTCGCCCGAGGTCGCCCGCATCGCCCGGGACGCGGTGGCCGGGGTGCACCTCAACGGCAACATCGGGGTTCCCGTCCACGACGTGGACGAGGCGGAGCGGGCGAGCCTGACACCGCTGGAGCGGGACCGCCTGGACCGGGTGTTGCGGTTCCTGACCGACGAGTTCGGCTACATCTCCATCCAGTCGACGCGACCTGCGACGCTCGGTGCCGCGCTCGCCGATTCACCGGTCGGTCAGCTCGCTTGGATCGTCGACAAGTTCCGCGAGTGGACGCATCCGCGGGAGGCGCTCCCCCACGACGTCGTCGGCATCGACCGCCTGCTCACCAACGTCATGTTGTACTGGCTGACCGACACCGCGTCCTCGGCCGCGTACGTCGGCTACATGCAGGAATCTTCTTGGGGCACCGCCAATTCCGTGTCCGGCATCCCGACCGCCGTCATCGTCTTCGCCCACGACGTCGGCATCCGCCGCTACGCGGAGCGGGAGCATGCGATCACGCGGTGGACCGACGTCGAGGATCGCGGCGGCCACTTCGCCGCACTCGAGGAGCCCGCGACCCTGACTGCGGACATCCGGGACTTCTTCGCCGGACTTCGCTGAGCGGATCCGGAGCGGTCAGATCAGGCTCGAGATGAGGAAGGCGGCAAGCAGCACGCCGACGAGAACGGATCCGGCGGTGGCGGCCGCGAGGACCACCGAACCGGTCACGGCCATTGCCGGCGCCGCCGCGACGAGGGCGGCGACGAGCGCGGTTCCGAGCGAGAAGCGGCGGTCGGGCTCTGCCTGCCGGTCCTTCGCGTGCCGGGCACTGTGCGTGCGGAATGCATTGTGGGCCGTGAGGGTCATGATTCTTTGTCCCGTCTGGAGTCGAATGCGGGGCCAGAGTCGGAGCCCTGGCGGGTACAGAGTTCACCTCCCCGGCGCAGTGGTGGATCACTATCCGGGCGTGCGGCCCGGCCCGTCCAGCCGGGACGCCAGTTCGGCGTTCTCGGATTCGAGCGCGAGGATGCGCCGAATGCCGGCGACGTTCACACCGTCGTCCATGAGCTGAGCGATGCGTGCCAGCCTGATCAGGTCGTCGTCGCTGTATCTGCGGGTGCCGCCGCTGGTCCGGGCGGGGGTGAGCAACCCCCGCCGCTCGTACAGGCGGAGAGTCTGCGGGCCGATGCCCGTCAACTCCGACGTCACCGCAATTCCGTAGACCCCGCGACGTGAGCGGGGCAGGACGTCGATGGTCATAACAGGCTCCCTTCTGCTTAAGGAACACCTGATATTAACACGCAAATGAAATGAATCTGCATTCGTAAATACAGATTTTGCATCTCGGACCCGTCATGCCTGGCCGGCGGCCGCCAAGACGACCATCGGGTCACGTAATCTCGGACCCGAACCGAACRCGAACCGCCACCGACCCCGGACGGATTCGTCGAGGTGTCGTGGCCGTGAGCGCCGCGGCCTCTGTGCGAGAGACGAGAAGACGGTGCCCCGTACTCAGGAACACGCAGATCGCTACCGCGACGCCCTCACGGCGCTCGCCGCGGCCACGCAGCGACCGGCCAACGTGGTCAACACCGGTGCGGGCTACGCGATCCGGGTCGACTTCGAGTTCAACCGGTACCTTCTCGCGTCGAATGCCACCGACGGACTGACCGACGCCGTCGAGGACGCGTCCGAGTGGAGGGTCAGCCTGTTCCAGGGCGCCGCCGACGGCACGTCCGACGAATTGCTGGCCACCGCCGGGCACGCGTGGCTGGTCGACGCATTCGACCTCGCGTTCGCCGACATCCGGGCCGAAGGTAAATGGCAGTCGGCCGACGCGTCGTTCGACGAGTTCAACCCCACGAACGACCAGTCTGCGAGCTGATCCGGCGCCGCTCAGGCGCGGTCCGGGACCTCGGATCGGACGAGTTGCTCGAGTTCGGCGTTCCGCGCCGCGAGGACCGCGTTCTCGGCCTCGAGCCGAAGGATCTGGCCGATGCCGATGAGATTGACTCCTGCGGCGACGAGTTCGGTGATCTTCTGGAGGCGCGCGACATCGTCCTCGCTGTACCGGCGTGTGCCACCGCCCGTGCGAGTCGGTGTGATCAACCCGCGCCGCTCGTACAGGCGCAGCGTCTGTGGTCCGATACCCGTCAGTTCCGACGTTACCGAGATCCCGTATACACCCCGCTGCGAACGAAGCGGCATATGAGAGGACGTCACCGGGTCTCCCTTCTTCTCAGGGCACATCAACCTTAGCAAGCGCCGGTGGACACAATATGCCGCGGGGCGCGCAGGTTCGCTCCGGAATGCCCACACCCCCGCGGGGCTGGACCAGCAATCTTGCCGATTCGGCTTGAACTTCCCGTCCGACCGCTGTAGAACAAATCTATATTCTTCAACGCAGATTAGTTCTCACGACGAGGCCGCACGAAGGAGAACCGCAGATGACCACCCACGACCCTCAGAGCACTCCCCACGACGGGGAGGTCCTCGTTCTCGGTGCAGGCAGCGGCGGAGCGATCGCCGGCGGCCTGATCGCCACGCTGGCGCTCAGCGCGCTCACTCTCCTCTCGTCCCTGCCGACGTGACCGGACACCCCGACACCCGCACCCGTTCGACACCGACACAGACCCAGACACAGACTCTTCGCACACGACAGGACGCAGCCCTCATGCCCGCCAGCTCCGCATTCCACGCTTCCGCCACCAGCACCACGCGCGGCGGAGCCACGATGAGCACCGAGGAAATCAAGGCCCGGATCGAGGCGATGTTCGCCGACGAGGCCGCAGACACGTCCCCCGCACTCGTCGAATAGCGACGCCATCGCCGATGCCGGCAGGTCAGAGAAGGGCAGAGCCATGAAAGTGTCCACCCCGCTCGTCGAACCATCGCTCGAAATCCGACGCATCCCCACGCGGTCGAAGCCGGTGCATCGCACGAAGTCCGCAGCCGACGCCGACGCCGCACGAGTAGAGCTACGGCAGGCCCGAAACGAGACCGCGCGCCGCGAGCGTGACCAGTATCGTGACGTGCCCGCGCAGTGCGAGGCCATCGGCCGGCTCGCCGCCTCCGACCCCCGCCGCGAACTGCTGCGACAGCGACTGATCGAGCGGTGCCTGCCGCTCGCCGAACACATCGCCCGGCGTTTCCTCGGTCGCGGAGAACCCCTCGACGACCTGATCCAGGTCGCCCGCATCGGTCTGGTCAAGGCAGTCGACCGTTTCGACGCCCGCTGCGGGGCGAACTTCGTGTCGTACGCCGTCCCGACGATCACCGGCGAAGTCCGCAGGCACTTCCGCGACACGGGATGGGCGATGCGCGTCCCGCGCAGCATGCAGGAACTGCACCTTTCCCTCACGACCGCGACGACCGAACTGACCACCACACTCGGACGCGCCCCGACGGCGAGCGAATTGGCCGAGGCCCTCGGGATCGACAAGGAGGAGGTGGTCCGGGGCCTCCGGGTTGCCGACGCCTACAGCACCCTGTCCGTCGATTTCCCGCTCGGCGAGGACGAGCGCCCGCTGTCGGAGACGATCGGCGACGTCGACCCGTCCCTCGCACACGTCGAGGACCACGTGGTTCTCGAGCCGCTGCTGGGATCCCTTCCCGACCTCGAACGCACCGTCCTCGTTCTGCGGTTCTTCGGCAACATGACCCAGTCGCAGATCGCCGCTCGGGTGGGCGTCTCGCAGATGCAGGTGTCCCGGCTGCTGAACAAAACCCTGGCGGACCTGCGCGGGAAACTCGCCGACGCCAGCGGTCAGATGCCCGGGTAGGCGGCCAGGAAGTCCTCCCACGTCCGCTTGCCCGTCGCCGCCTCGCGCGACAGGTTGACGCCGTCCCGGTACGCGCGGCCGGCCTTGCCCGGCATCCGGACCGGCATCGTCAGCCGGTGCCTGCCGGTCGCCTGCAGGTAACTGCGCGCCAGATCGCCCATCCCGTACACCGTCGGCCCGGGCAGGTCGGGAACCAGGCCTGCCGGGGCGCCGAGCGTCAGTTCCACCAGACGCGCCGCCACCTCCCCCGAGTCGACCGGCTGGAAGCGCAGTCCGCCCGGGACCGGGATCACCGGCAGTTTCGCCATCTTCTGCAGCATGCTCAGCACCAGTTCGTGAAACTGGGCTGCGCGCAACGTCGTCCACGGCAGGCCCGAGTCGGCCACCGCTCGCTCCGCGGCCAGCTTGAATATCAACTACCCGGTCCTGAAGGACGCGGGTTTGCTGCTCACGTTCTCACTGGCTGTGAGAGGGGTGGCTGCTTTAGCCCCAATACCGTTCAGTTAGTGAACAAGGATGGTGCATTTCGGCGGCTGGGTGGGTTGTGGATGGTGTTGATGGTGTGCGCGTTTGGCTGCCCACTTGAGGACTTTGCGTTTGACGACCCGGGGGT
>NZ_JBFUHV010000073.1:0-70204 GCF_056402215.1 Rhodococcus sp. P4_B6
CACGCAGGTCATGGAGACATCCTCCGCGAACAAATTTCCACCCCCTCACTACTGCAGCAGAGTTCGTGACACTTCGGCGCTACCAAGAGGATGCTGTCCGCATACTGCCGCCCATCTGCGCGCCATCGTCCATTGGGTAAACACTCGAGGTCGATCACCTCGACCTCGAGTGTTTGTCAATCTCCCTTGTCACAGCACCGACCTCCGCTACCACGTGCGACGCACGGCGGTGCCGGGGCGGGACCACATGAGACATCCTGCGCTGCAATGCAATGAACAGCGGTTCGTGCATTCCCTAGGCGAATGGGCCGGCCTCGTCGGCGTGGTTCACAAACGCCGGCCGCTTGCTCCGCAATGCATCCAGCACGGCTCTTGTGAACTCAGCAGTGCTGGCCGATCCGCCAAGGTCCTGCGTACGGATATCGCTGTCCGCAAGAACATCCTCGAGCGCCGCTACCACGGCGGCACCGGCTTCAGGATGCCCGAGGTGTTCGAGCATCAATGCTCCGGTCCAAATTTGGCCGATGGGATTCGCTACACCGAGATTCGCGATGTCAGGCGCGGAACCGTGCACTGGTTCGAACATCGAGGGGTACGTGCGGTCGGGGTTCACGTTCGCGGAGGGGGCCAAGCCGATTCCTCCGACGATCGCCGCTCCCAAATCGCTCAGGATATCGCCGAAAAGATTGGACGCGACCACAACATCGAGTGTCTCAGGCCGCTGCACGAAGTACGCGGCGAGGGCGTCGATGTGGTAGCTGTCGACCGTGATGCGAGGGCGCTCGGAACCAATTTCGCCACAGATCTGATCCCACAGCGGCATCGTGTGAATGATGCCGTTCGATTTCGTCGCCGAAACGAGCCGCCCCGTTCTCTCCTCGGCTCGATCGAACGCATAGCGCATGATGCGTTCGATGCCGCGGCGGGTAAACACCGATTCCTGGATCGCGGTTTCCATCGACGTGCCGGCGAAGAGTCGACCGCCGGCTTCGGAGTACTCCCCCTCGCTGTTCTCGCGCACGACAAGGAGGTCGACGGCACCGCCGAGGCTCTCGAGGGGACTGTCGATACCTCGGAGCAGGCGCAGGGGCCGCAAGTTCACGTATTGATCGAACGCTCGCCGGATCGGGATGAGCAGTCCCCACAGCGAGACGTCGTCGGCGACGGAGGGATCGCCGACGGCGCCCAGGAAGATGGCGTCGCTTTCGGCAAGTCGATCGAGCCCGTCACCGGGCATCATGTGCCCGTGCTCGGTGTAGTACGCGCAGCTCCACGGGTATGTGGTCCAAGCCAAGCTGAAGTCCCACTGCCGAGCTGCTTGCTCGAGTACTTCCATTGCCGGCTCGATGACTTCGCGGCCGATACCGTCACCCGGTATCACCGCGATCTGGTGCAAGGTGGTCACGGCGTAGGTCGTCCTGTCATGAGTGCAATCTTCCGGTGATGTGATCGATTCTGGATGTACCGCGTACCTGTCGTCACGATGCGGTCCCCGCGGTCTCGCCCGCAAGAGCTCGTTTGACGATCTGGGGGGAGCCGCCACCGTTGAAATCTCCGCTGGTCTCGGCATTGTGCGCATGGGCGAGTTGGTGCAGTCCGAAGACCGAGTCGGTTCCGCTGCGGTAGCCCATCAGGTCTTCACACTGGTTGACCGCTTGCTTCGCGAGCGCGAGGCCGAGGCGGGGTCGCTGCGCAATCCGGTGCGCCAAGGTCATAGCGGTATCCATCAAGTCGTCTCGTTCGACGACACGACTGACCATACCGAGTTTGTGGGCCTCGACCGCGGTCAATCGCTCGGCGGTGAAGAGAAATTCCTTCGCCCGCCGGGGACCGAGCTCCCACGGATGTCCGAACATCTCCACACCGGGAATTCCGAAGTCGACGGCAGCGTCGGCGAAATACGCGTCGCTGCTGGCGACGATCAAGTCGCACGACCACGCCACCATCAGCCCGCCCATGATGCAAGCGCCTTGAACGGCAGCGATCGTCGGCTTGGGCAGTTCTCGCCAGCGACGGCACAGTCCCACATACAGTTCCGACTCCCGTGCGAATCGATTCTCTACTCCTGCCTGTCCGACGTGATCCCACCACAGGGTGCGCCTGTCGAAACTCGTATCACGGTCGCCGGTCGGTCCGAGGTCGTGGCCGGAGGAAAAGTGCGGTCCGTTGCCGGCCAGGATCGCGACGGCGGCCTCGTCGTCATAGGCGAATCGCTGGAATGCCTCATCCAGTGCGTAGAGGAGTTTTCCGTTCTGTGCGTTGCGTACTTCGGGCCGATTGAGCGTGATGGTCACGACCTTGCCCGCTCGTTCATAGTGGACGAGGTCAGTGTGATCGATGTGTGTCATCCGATTGCCTCTTCAGTTGTGGACGTGGTGGCACCGAGTACGTCAGCGGTGTGCTCCCCGAGACGAGGGGGTGCCCGGAAGATGCCCGCGGCACCTGTCTTGATGGGGTTGCCGACCATTCTGGCGGTGGATCCATCGGCGAGGTCGACCTCGAYAACCATGTCCCGCCGCCTCACAGTTGGGAAGTCGAAGGCTTCTGCGATCGACTGCACCAGCGCGACCGGCACACCCTGACTGTGGAATTCAGTCACCCAATGCTCGGACGTTTCGGAGAGGAACTTCTTACCGAGAATCTCCTCGAGTTGTTTCCTGTTTGTCTGGCGGGAAGCGAGATCCGCGAATCGTGGGTCTGTTTCGAGCCACGGTTCCCCGATCGCTCGGCAATAGCCGGTCCACCATCGTGGGATGGCGCTGGGGGTGGCGTATACGTAGCGGCCGTCGCCGCACTCGAATGCCTGGCTCGGCGGCAAGGTCGCGTGCCGGGTCCCCATTCTTTCGTAGACGATGTCGTGGGTGAGGTAGTCCTGCGCTTGCCACACGAGCAGGCTCAGTTGGGCATCGAGCAGGGAGATCTCGACGTGGCGGCCCTGCCCATCGATGCGTCGTCCGTGGACTCCGGCGAGGATCGCGACGGCCGCGAACAGACCTCCGGCGGTGTCGCCGATTTGATATCCGACCCGCGCCGGCGGGCCGTCGGCCTCGCCGGTCAGGGCCATGACCCCGCTGAGTGCTTGTACCAAGCTGTCCACCGCTGGGTAGTCCGCGAACCGCCCCTCGTTGTCGAATCCGTAGATCGAACACAACACAATGGCCGGGTTTCGGGCGTGCAGCGATGTGAAGTCGATACCGAGTCGTTCGAGGACGCCCGGCCGGAAGTTGTGACATACGACGTCCGCCGATTCGACGAGACCGAGAAACGCTTCTCTGCCCTCCGGTGCTTTCAAATCGAGGACGACGCTCTGCTTGTTGCGGTTGACGCTGAAGAAGAAGGTGCTGGCGCCGTCGATCTCGTGAGGAGGGATGCCCCGAACGGGATCGCCTGTCGGGGGCTCGATTTTGATGATCTCGGCACCGAGGTCGCCGAGCAGCATCGTCGCGTATGGTCCCGCGAGGAAATGCGACAGGTCCAAGACTTTCAAGCCGGTCAACGGTAGCTGCTGCGACGCCGCATGGGCGGGGTCATGGATTGCCATCGCTCACAGTCCCTTCAGCTCGGCGAGCGACAGTCCGCCGCCCATCAACCGTTGGTTGCCGGGCAACTGCGCGGCCAGCCACCGAGCATGCTCCCCGTGTTCGCCGGCTCCTCTCGGCACCGTGGCGAGAACTCCCTCCTTGATGAACCGCACCGCGTCCGCATCTGCTGCTGCGATCTCCCCTGCCCACCCCAGTGCAACGTCGAGGACCTCACCCGGGCCGACGACCTTGTTTACCAACCCTGCCCGAAACAGGGTGTCGGGTCCGAGTACATGCCCGAGAAGGAGAATCTCCATCGCCAGCTTGTGCGGGATCTTCGTGGCCAACCCAGCGGCCAGACCGCGGGACAGACCCAGTCGCGCTTCGGGATACCTGAACTTCGCGTTCGTCGTTGCCACACTCAGATCGGCCTGCTGAAGCAAGATCATTCCTGCGCCGACACACCAACCATCGATCGCCGCGATGATCGGCTTGTTCGTTGACGGACCCAGGTGCGGCGCCCACGCCGATGTGGTCGGCGGGTCGGTGACATCGACGCCGACCGTGAAGTTGCCCTCCGAACCGGTCAGGACAGCGACGCGGTCCTCACTCCGGTCGAAACGCAGCCACGCGTCCTCCAGCCCGACCGCGGCCACGCTGTTCACGGCGTTCTTCTTGCCCGGCCGATTGATCGTGATGATTGCGATGTTGTCGACCGACTCGTAGGAGACAGTGTCCTCAACCATTTTCGGTTCCGTTCTTGTTGTCGAGAGTGACGAGCATCTTCCCGGTGTTCCTGCCGCGCAGCATGTCCAGGAAGGCGACAGGTGCGTTCGTGATGCCGTGGACAACGGTCTCGTCGTAGCGCAGTCGCCCTTCCCGGACCCACTTGCCGACCTCGCGGTGGAAGTCGGGACGGCGGTCGAGGCTGTCACTGACGATGAATCCCCGCATGATGAGGCGCTTGGTGACCACCTGGAACAGGTTGCTCGGTCCCGTTACCGGCCCCTCGGAGTTGTACTGAGCGACGGCTCCGCATGCCGCGATGCGTCCACCGACGTTGAGGACCGCGATCGCGGCTTCGAGGTGTTCTGCGCCCACGTTGTCGAAATAGACATCGATGCCATGCGGTGCAGCGTCTCGCAGTTGCTCGAGCACCGACCCGTCCTTGTAGTTGAATGCTGCGTCGAATCCGAGGTCGTCGATGAGGTAGCGAACCTTTTCCGCTGAGCCGGCGCTGCCGATGACCCGCGGAGCGCCACGCAACTTCGCCATCTGACCAACCAGTGAGCCGACGGCACCTGCCGCACCTGAGACGAACACGGTGTCTCGCGGCGTGAACGACGCCTTGTCGAAGAGCCCGACGTAGGCACTCAATCCCGTCATTCCCAGCACCCCGAGGTGGGTGCTGATCGGTACCTCGGTGTCGCGGATGATCGTAGCCGCAGCGTGGTCGAGCACGGCGTACTCGCGCCAACCCAACCGGTGCTGGACTGTCGTGCCTACGGGGATCCCCTGCGCGCGGCTGGCGACGACTTCTCCGACGACGGCACCGTCGAGTGCCCGCCCGATCTCGTATGGGGGTACGTAGGACTTCGTGTCGTTCATCCGACCCCGCATGTAGGGGTCGACGCTCATGATCTGGTTGCGGACCAGGATCTGGCCGTCGGACGGCTGCACGATCGGCGTTTCGACGATGTCGAAGTTCTCCGGCAGCGGCCACCCCGCCGGGCGTGAGGCGAGTCGAACCTCGAGGCTGCTGTCCGGTATGTGTTGATCTTCCATGTGTTCCTCGTTCCGTGAAACCAGTGCAGTCATGACCCGTGAGGCAGGACAATTCCTCGAATGTTCTTCCCTTCCAGCAGGTCGTGATATCCCTGATTGATCTGCTCGAGGGTGTAACGCGTGGTGATGAGCTCGTCCAGCTTGAGGTCGCCGGACTGGTAGAGGCCCAGTAGGCGGGGGATGTCGTACTGGGGATTGGCCGAACCGAACATGGTGCCCTTGATGGTCTTCTCCAGGACCACCATCATGGCGCCGGGAATCTTGACGTTGAGGTCCTCGCGACCCGACAGGCCGACGAGGACGACCKTGCCTCCCTTGCCGATCGCGTCGAAGGCATGCGCAACCGTGTCCTCGTCCACCACACCGACGGCGACCAATGCCTGATCTGCTCCCTGCCCCCAGGTCATGTCGATGACCGCGGCGTGTGCCTGGTCGGCAGCTTCGAAGACGTGAGTAGCGCCGAGCTTGAGTGCGGTGTTCCGTTTGAACGACACCGGATCGACCACGACGATGTTCTTGGCACCAGTGAGGGCGGCGCCTTGGACGGCGTTGATGCCGATTCCGCCGGCTCCATACACAACGACGGTGTCGCCCGGGCGGACGTTCCCGGCGTAGACCGCCGCTCCCCATCCGGTCGGTACACCGCAGCTGACGAGCACGGCACTGTCGAGTGGGAGGTACTCATCGATCTTGACGACGGAGTTCTCGCGTACTACTCCGTATTCGGCGAAGGTGCCCAGGGCGCACATCGCGCCGACGTCCGTTCCCGAGCGGTGGAGGCGGAAGGTGCCATCGGGCATACAGCCCTCGGTTGCGCGTGCCCCGGAATCGCAGAGATTCTGGTGCCCGGTCGCGCAGTAGCGACAACGGCCGCAACTCGGGGTGAAGCTGCACACGACGTGGTCCCCGGGACGCACCCGTGTGACTCCTGGTCCGATGTCCTCGACCACGCCGGCACCTTCGTGTCCGGGAACGATCGGAAATCGGGTGCCGATGGTGCCGTCGGTCAGGTGCAGATCCGAGTGGCACATTCCCGATGCCTCGTATCGGATGAGCACCTCACCCTCTCGTGGCCCGTCCAGGTCGAGTTCCATGATCTCGAATGGTGTGTTCAATGCCGTGAGGACGGCTGCTTTGGTCTTCATCTCGTCGTCTCGATTCGGTTCACAATGCGATGTTGACGGCCTTGACCTGGGTGTAGAGGGCTATGCCGTCTGCTCCCAGCTCCCGGCCCCAACCTGACTGCTTGTAGCCCCCGAAGGGCAGCGCCAGGTCGCTGGCGTTGTATTGGTTGACCCAGACCGATCCAGCCTTGATGCGCTTGGCGACACGATGCGCGTTGGATAGATCGGTCGTCCAGACACCCGCCGCGAGCCCGTAGATCGTGTCGTTGGCGTGTGCAATGACTTCGTCCACGCCATCGGCCGCAGAGAAGGGCATAGCTGCGACGACCGGGCCGAAGATTTCCTCACGCACCACGCTGAAGTCGGGATGCACGTCGACGAGGACTGTGGGTTCGACGAAGTACCCTTCGGTGCCCCAACGCTTCCCACCGGTGAGGACGCGGGCGCCATCCGCGATTCCCTGGTCGATGTACCCCGTGACCCGGTCCAACTGTTCCTGCGAGACGAGCGGGCCCATCTGTGTGTCCGGGTCGAGCCCAGGCCCGATCTTCGTCCTCGCGACGTGCTCGGCAACCGCTCGGGTGAACTCGTCGAAAATGGAGTCCTCGACGAACAGCCGGGTGCCGGCGACACATGCCTGGCCCTGGTTGCTGAGCCACGCGTTGACCGATCCGGGCACCGCTTTGTCGAGATCAGCGTCCGCGAACACAATATTGGGACTCTTGCCGCCGAGTTCGAGGGAGACCTTTTTCAGGTTGCCCTTGGCCGCGTCGACGATCTTCCTTCCAACCTCGGTAGAACCTGTGAAGGCAATCTTGTCGACATCGTCGTGGGCGGCCAGTGCCGCACCCGCATCACCGAACCCGGTGATGATGTTGACCACGCCGGGTGGCAGACCGGCGTCGAGGAACACCTCCCCGAGCAGCAGCGCCGTCAGGGGGGTCTGCTCAGCAGGCTTGAGCACTACGGTATTACCGGCGGCGAGGGCAGGCGCCAGTTTGAACGCGGCCATCAGCATGGGGAAATTCCAGGGAATGATCTGTCCGCAGACACCGATCGCCTCGCGCAGCGTGTATGCGTGGAACTCGCCATCCGGGACTCTGGTCATCGACACATTGACGGTGCTGCCCTCGAGTTTCGTGGCCCATCCCGCGTAATAGCGGAACAGATCCGCGGTGCGAGCGACGTCCGAGACCTTGGCGATCGAGGCCGGTTTGCCGTTATCGAGGGATTCGATCTGGGCGAACTCGTCGGCACGGGCGGTGATTGCGTCGGCAATGCGCCACAGCAGACGTTCGCGCTCGTTCGGGCGCATCGTCGTCCACGGTCCGGTCTCGAATGCCACTCGTGCCGCGTGCACGGCGCGGTCGATGTCGATCGCACGTCCACGAGGTACCTGACACAGCACACCGCCAGTCGCGGGGTCGACAGTGGGGAACGTTTCTCCGGCGGCGGGATCTACCCAGTCCCCTCCGATCAGTAGCCTTTTCGGCTGGCCCAGAAAGTTGCGGACGGAAGGAAGAAGCTGATTGTCGATGGCAACGGTTGAGGTCACGGTCGTACTACTCCTTGGTCAGGGCATGCGGATTCGTGTGGAGATCGGTCGGCGAGGATCGTGCCGAGTTCGTCGAGGACGCCGGCATCTTCGATGGTCGACGGAATGGAGGCCGACTCCCCATCGACGAGTTGCCGCAGTGTGCGGCGCAGGATTTTTCCGGACCGTGTTTTCGGCAGGCCGCCGACCACATCGACCCGTGACAGCGACGCGATCGCACCCACCCTGGTGCGGACAAGGTGCAAAATTTCCTCCGACAGCCCGGTGGTGTCGTGGCCGACCTTCGTCACCACCAACGCCCGTGGCACTTGTCCTTTGAGCGGATCGCGCTCGCCGATGACGGCGCATTCGGCAACTGCCGGATGGGAGGCGATCGCGGCTTCGATCTGCCCCGAGGAGAGTCGATGACCGGCAACGTTCATCACGTCGTCGGTGCGGCCGAGCACGAACAGGTAACCGTCGCGATCGAGGTAACCCCCGTCGCCGGTGAGGTAGTAGCCCGGAAACCGGTTGAGGTAGCCATCGATGTATCGGGCCTCGTCACCCCAAATGCCGGTCAGCGTTCCCGGGGGCAACGGCAAACGCAAGCAGATCGCTCCCTCGTGGTCAGCACCGAGCCTGTCACCGCTGTCATCGAGTATGTGCACTGCATAGCCGGGTAGCGGCACAGCGGCCGACCCGGGTTTGCTCGGGAGGGACTCGAGCCCGCGAGGATTGGCAGCGATCGGCCACCCGGTCTCGGTCTGCCACCAATGGTCGGTCACGTCGACATCGAATATTGTTGTCGCCCAGTTGTACGTGTCGGGATCGAGCCGTTCGCCAGCGAGGAACAGGTTATTCAGGCTGGAGGTGTCGTACCTCTGAAAATACTCACCGCTCGGGTCGGTCCGCTTCAGTGCCCTGATCGCGGTGGGGGCGGTGAACACAGCCCGGACGCGATGTTCCTCGACGACCCGCCAGAACGCCCCCGCGTCCGGTGTTCCAACCGGTTTCCCCTCGTACAGAATCGTTGTCGCACCGACCAGCAAGGGCCCATACACAATGTAGGAGTGTCCGACTATCCACCCGACGTCACTCGCCGTGAGCATCACATCTCCGGGCCCGATGTCGTACACATTCGCCATCGACCAGGCGAGGGCGACGGCATGGCCCCCGTTGTCGCGGACGACGCCCTTGGGTTTTCCCGTGGTGCCCGACGTGTAGAGGATGTACAACGGATCGGTCGCTGCGACGGGGACACACGCCGCAGGCTCGATCTGCGAGTTCATCAACTCGGTGTAGTCGACGTCACGATCACTCATCCGCGCCTCGCACAGCGGGCGCTGCACCACCACACTCCGTGCAGGCGCGTGCCCGGCCAGGTCGAGGGCGGCATCGAGCAGTGGCTTGTATTCGACAATCCGATTGGGCTCGATGCCGCACGACGCCGTCACGATCACATGTGGTTCCGCGTCGTCGATCCGCGCCGCAAGCTCGGGGGCGGCGAATCCGCCGAAGACGACCGAGTGCACTGCACCGATACGCGCGCAAGCCAGCATCGCCACGACAGTCTCAGGGATCATCGGCATGTACAGCAGAACGCGATCGCCCTGGCCCACACCCAGGTGCCGAAGGACTCCCGCAAACTTCGCGGTCAGGGTCGTCAGCTCTGCATAGGTGAACGACCTCTTCGATCCGGTGACCGGCGAGTCGTAGATCAGGGCATCTCGTGGGCCATACCCAGCACGCACGTGCCGATCGAGAGCGTTGAAACAGGTGTTGAGCACACCGTCCGGGAACCAGCGATAGAGCGGAGCGGTGCGGTCGTCGAGTGTCACTGCGGGCGGGCGGGCCCACTCGATCGCACGGGCAGCTCCCGACCAGAATGCGATGGGGTCGGTGGTGCTGAGTTCGTATTCACTTCTGTAGGTCATGCGTGGCTCCGAAGAATGTTCCGAAATGCATCGACCTGCCCGGACAGAATGCATCCTGCGGTCTGTAGCATCGGGCTATGTCTTTCGCCCCACCCCCGACACGTGCCGCCGCAGTCCTCGACCAGCTGCGAGCCGAAATCGTCGGTGGCGTACTCGCCCCCGGGGAGATACTCAAAGACGCCGAACTGGCCACCCGCCTGGGCGTGAGCATCACCCCGGTACGGGAGGCGATCGCAGAACTCGCCAGAGAAGGACTCGTCGAGGTCTCGCCCAACCGATGGCGGCGAGTTGCGGAGATGACCCTCGAACAGGCCGTCGCCACGATCGACATTCAATTCATCCTCTTCGGCGGCGCCGTCGAACGTGCGGTCCCCCAGTTCACCGACGAAGACGTCGTACAACTCGAAGCGAACGTGGCCGAGATGCGCCGCGCAATTGCTGACGGCGAACCCGCCAGCACCGCGAAGGCGGTCGCCCAGTTCTTCGAACTCACCATCGCCCGCGCCGGAAACGCCGAACTGTCGGGCGTGTGGAATCTCGTCTTCGGCCGGGGCCGGCGCTTCATGGGACTGACCGCGACGAGCAACCTGTGGCAGCTCTGGCTCGACGGATTCACCGAAGTCTTCGCCGCCGTCCAGAAGCGTGACGCGGACCTGGCCGGACGACGGGTGCGTGAAATGGCCACCACGATCCGGGAGACGACGCTGGGGCCCGAAGCCCACGGGTACATCCTGGGTGCACCCAGCTCCAACTCCCCGGCAAACCCTTGACGCTGCTACGACCGGGGTCCGGCCAGTCGCTCGTTCAGTGCGCAACGGACTGCCTCACACGGCTGAACCCGCGGTACCCCTCGGTAGCCACCGAGTCGCACAATTCGCGGTAGGTACCGACGCCKCCCACGTACGGCAGAAAGACGCGCGGTTTGCCCGGAATGTTCGCGCCCATGTACCACGACGCCGCCATGGGGAACAGGGTGTCGTCTGCAAGTTCGCGCAGATGGTCGACCCAGCCGTCCTGAGCCTCTCGGGTGGGCTCGATCATTCCCACACCGTCCGCAATCGAGCGCTCGACCAGGTCGGATATCCACTCCACGTGCTGCTCGATCGACGTCATCATGTTGCTCATGACCGACGGACTACCGGCGGTCGCGATGGTGAACATGTTCGGGAACCCCGCGCACGCGACACCGAGGTAGCTTCGCGGGCCCGCCGCCCACGTCTGACGCAAGACCTCACCACCTCGCCCGACGACGCCGATGTTGTTGATCGCTCCGGTCATCGCGTCGAAACCGGTGGCGAAGACGATCGCATCGACCTCGAACTCAGTGGTGGCGGTACGCACCCCACGCTCGGTGATGGTGTCGATGGGATCGGTTCGAATGTCCACGAGTTCGACGTCATCGCGGTTGAACGTTGCGTAATACCCGGTGTCCACACACGGCCGCTTCGTCGCGAAAGGGTAGCTTGTGGGCGTCAGGGCCGCAGCGACGGCCGAGTCCGACACGATCGCACGGATCTTCTCGCGGATGAAATCTGCTGCTGTCTCGTTCGACTCGAGGTTCGTCTTCAAGTCCGAGTAGGCGTTGGCGAAGTTCAGACCGCCCTCCTCCCACAGTAGTTCGTACCGCGCGCGTCGACGATCCCCGGGGACGTCGATCGCGTTCTCTGTGTTGTCGATCCGGAATACCCCGCCGGAGTTGTAGCGGGCGACACGTCGGCGATCTGGGTAGTTCGCCTTCACGTCGCGCACGAAGTCGTCGTCGAGCAGTCGGTTGCGCGCCGGGAGGCTGAAGTTCGGAGTTCGCTGAAAGACAGTGGTTCGGGAGGCCTGTTCCGCTATGAGAGGGATGGACTGAATACCGGACGATCCCGTGCCGATGACCGCCACATGCTGCCCGGTGAAATCGACCCCGCCGTGCGGCCAGGCCCCGGTGTGGTACGTCGGCCCCGAGAAGGCGTCGATCCCGGGGATTGCCGGGACGTTCCCGACCGACAGGCATCCTGTCGCGAGAACAAAATATGTCGCCGTCACTTCCTCCTCGGAATCGGTGGTGATCCTCCATGTTTCGTCGTGTTCGTCGAAGACGGCCGACAGCACCTGCGTGTCGAATTCGACATCGGTACGCAAACCAAATCGGTCCGCGACGTGGTTGGCGTATCGAAGGATCTCCGGCTGAGTTGCGAAGCGCTCGGACCACCGCCACTCCTGCTCCAACTCGGTCGAGAAAGAGTAGGAATAGTCGACGCTCTCGATGTCGCACCGCGCGCCCGGGTACCGGTTCCAATACCAGGTGCCGCCCACGTCCGCACCGCGTTCGTACACGCGCACAGTCAAGCCCATTCCACGCAGCCGATGCAGCATGTACATGCCGGAGAACCCGGCACCCACAATCACTGCATCGAACGCTTTCGGGGCGTAATGGTTCGTGGGTGACGTCGAAGTGTCGAGGAGAGTCATCGGGAGATCTCTTTCGCGGTAGTGGTGAGGAAGTGAGCTATTTCGTCTGCAACGAATTCGAGCGCGATCCTGCTGGCGGGGAGAGCCCCGAAAAGGGTGAAGAAGCCGTGCATCTGGTCCTCGAAATGTCGAGATACCACCGGCACACCTGCCCTCCTCAGTCGGTCGGCATACTCGATCGCCTCGTCGCGGAGCGGATCGTGTTCGGCGGTGACCACGATCGCGGGTGGAAGCTCGGCGAGATTCGGCTCATGCAGGGGGACGGCCTCGGTGTCGGACCGGGCCGATTGGGTTGGGTCGTAGTTATTCCAGAACCACATCAGGGTTTCGCGGGTGACGAGAAGTTGGTTCTCGCTCTTCAGGTACGAATCCCGGTCGAAGTCGGAATCGGTTGCAGGGTAGACCAATATTTGAAGAGCTATGCGTGGGAATCCTGCGTTCCGGGCACGATGTGTGACGACGGCAGCGAGGGTCCCGCCGGCGCTGTCGCCACCCACTATCAGGGGCACAGACGATCCCGCGAACTGTTCGATGTGCTCGTGCACCCACAGTAGCGCCGCCCACGCATCGTTTACCGCGGTCGGGAAGCGGTGCTCGGGAGCAAGCCGGTAGTCGACGAGCGCGACAACACAACCGGTCGTATCCGCCAGGAAGCGGCCGAGAAGCTCCGACTGTTCAATTCCTCCGAGCACCCAGCCGCCGCCGTGGTAGTACACCACCACGGCGCGAACCACCCCGCGCGGAACCAGCATTCGCACACGCACGCCGCCGCCCGGCACCACGATCATGTGGTCGGATACCGACGACATTTGCCGCCGATCAGCAGGCAAGGTGCCCTTTCCACGGGCCAGGCGGGTCGGAAACGCACGTGCCTCGTCGAGGGTCATGCAGTGCAGTGGCTTCTCTCCGAGAGCTGCGATTGTCGCGAGCAACTTCTGCGTCGCCGTATCGAGTGCCATCTCACCTCCTATAATGCAGGATGCATTCTGTGCTTGGAAATTGAGGCCCTGCCGACAAATGCCGCAACAGAGCCGATGCCGCTCACTCAGCTGCGTACTCGACCCGACCCGTCGGCCGAAACTCGAGATCCTTCGTCTCCGGACCCCACAGCGCCCCGATGACAATGAGAGCCCCTCCGACGACAATCAGCGGAATCGCCGTCACCGTTTCGGGCAGGAATGTAGCCAACCCCAACAGATAGAAGCTGTAAAAACTCGGAATCAACAGGGAAAGACTGTATCCCATCGCGAAACCCGACGAGCGAACACTGGTACCGAACCGCTCGTTGACATACACGGTCGCAACACCGAACACCGAACTGATCACAACCTGAACCACGATGGAAGCAGCGATGATACCGAGCGTTCCTTCGATCAAGTCCGACATGAAGATGTAGTACGCCGCACTTCCGACAACGGCGATAACGAACCCCATCACGGTGAGAAACTTGCGTCGACCGACCCGCTGGCTCGTCACGCCTGCCGCCACGAATCCTGCGTACAACACAACATTCGTGACCAGCAGCGCCCACGTCACCGTCGTCGCATCGATCTTGTGAAAGTTCTTCAGCTTGTCGGGCACCACGGAGGCCACCATCGACGACGTCAGCCACAGTCCTGTCATCAGCACGAACACCTGCCAAAACGAGCGCTTCTCCGACCCGAACATCACCTGCCGTAGCGGTGACTTAGCCTTGGCGGACTCTTCCCAAAGGTCCGACTCGGGAAGATGCTTCCTCCGGTACACCAGGAACGCGAATCCGCATGCAGCACCGAACAAGAACGCGATTCTCCAGCCCCACTGCAYGTACGGAGAGTCCAGCCCACCAGCAGGTGCAACCCTCAGCATCACGAGTGTGACGAGCGAAATGATCACGAACGCTGCGCAATAGGCACCGGCCAAAATCCCTCCCACCAGGCCTCGCTTCTCGCGGTCGCAATATTCGTAGGCAAGCGGAACGGCCGCGGTGTACTCACCACCGAGAAAAATGCCATCGATGAACCGGAGCCCCACCAACAGAACGATCGACCACATGCCCACTGTCTGGTACCCCGGCAGAAAAGCGATCAGGAGAGTGCACACCGAGAAGCCCGCGACCGAGATCATCGTGATCCGACGACGTCCGATTCGGTCGGCCATCGAACCGAAAAGGAGTGCGCCGATCGGGCGGCCGAGGAGTGTGGCCGCGAACGTCACGAAGTAGATCGTCGACTTCATCGCCGGTGACAAGTCGGCCGGCTGAAAGTAGATGATCGCGGGAACCAGGGCGATCACGGGGAGGTATATGTCGATGAAGTCGACCAGTAACCCCTGATAGGCGCCGACGATTGCCTTCCGGCGCTTCGAGGGATCGACCCTGCGCCCGACGTGCCCGGACTCTGAGTTGGTTATCGCTGTCATGCAAAGCTCCTTGTGCATAACCCATGACGTGGGGTTTTGAAGTGCCAGCGGACTGAGACAGCCCGGACAGATAGAAGCGTAAGTGCCTCAAGTCACCCAGTCAATGCTAAATGCATTCTGCATCGACCGGTGGTAGGAATAGACGACGGCCACTCGAGGCCGAACAGCTCCGACGGACGATGGATCGCTTCGTCAGGCCCGCAGGTGTCGATGAACGGCCGGCAAACGGTCACGCCGTTCGCCAGGAATTTGGTGCGCACCCCGCTGTCCCTACTCTCGCAGTCCGCGCTTGTGCATCGTGTACACCGGTGAGCGGTTCACTTCTCGGATCCCATTCATGAGGACGACTGATGACCACCATCCCTCCCCTACATCAATCCAACGGCGATAATGGGCGTCCAACAGACAGAGGTCCCGCGCTCGCGACTCAGATTCGCGCGTACAAGCAAGCGCGCCGCCGAAGGCTCCAGGCCGTCACAGCTGAGAGAACTCGTCGTCGTGTCCCGCGGGAAACCGAGGAAATTGTCGGCTTCGCCCAGATGTGGATCCCATACGGTGGGGCACCAAACGCCGAGATATTTCTGCATTTCGGCATGTCGGCTTCCCAATTCTCTGTCCGACTCTGGAAGGCAGTCTCGGACATGAAGTGCGCCGCGCAATCCGTGCGGAGGCTAGCCGAGGTCTACCCTCGCCCACGTACAGGATTTTCGTCGAGGAAGCTCGCAAGAGCGAGAGGATCTGCGGGCAATGCAGATGCCTGGAACGCTGCGCACCAATCAGCGAACAACGCCCAGTCGTATCGATGGCCCGAACCCTGATCCTTATCGCCGAACAGGGCGGAAACATTCTGCCCGCCTGTGAATTCCGTCTGGCCGTTGGTCACTGCTCAAGGTTAGGCAATCCGCGGCCGCCAATCACGCCTCGGAGGGTCTGTGTCGCCATGAAGACTACCCTCGGGCAAAAGCTGGTTCACTTGCTTGCGCAACACCAGGCGTGACCCCAGCCCGCAAAGTGCCAGTGGATCACGACAAATGCGAACTGTCGAGTAGACGCTCTGCAGCAGCGCCGGCCCTCAACGACTGACCCCCGACCCTGCTGACCACCTCATCCGAATAGCCCGCGAGGGCTGCGCGTCGCCTATCGCAGCGTGAATCGCTGAACCGGACAGCGGTGCCGCACTGATATTGCCGTTCGCGCGTATTGCGCGGAACACAGGAAACGCTAGCCGCAATAGCAGCGCCTTCCGTAACCTGACCTGCGGAAACGACTTCTCCGCTGGCGATTGGGTCCGTCCGGTGGTCAGATCCAGTCGATGTGGACGGAATCGATGTGGTCGAAGTGGAACCCGAACTGGTCGCTGTATTTGTCGAAGCCCTTGTTCTCCGGGTAATCGAGGGTGGCGTGCCGCTCCAGCAAGGCGACGACCCGGGCGTGATCGTCGTTGGCCAGCGCGGCGGCGAGTTCGCGGGACTCGTCACTGGTGAAGGGTGTGTCGGAGTTCGCGAAGTCCAGGGTGCGGACCCGGTAGTCGTAGCCCTCGTCGGCGCCGTTGCGGACCATGACACCGCCCCTGACCCGGATGACTGCCCGTTTCGGGGTTCCGTCGGGCCGCAACACCCCGGCCCGTTTCATGATGTCCTGCGCCTTCACGGTTTTGAGTTTCTTGCTGGCATCGGCCCGCAACTCGTTCGTCTCCCCCGACCGATACCGAGAGACGGCGGAGCGAGACCGGCCGATCTTCGCGGCCACCGCATCGACGCCACCCAATCGTTCGATCGCCGCACGGCGCTGGGCACGCTCGAGGATGTCCGGGTGCGGGATGCGGCCCTGTTGCGCCCACCGGCGCAGTGTGCGCGCGGATGGGGGTGTGCGGCCGGCATCGATCGCCGCCTGCCGCAAACCCTCGTTGCCGAGCTCCTTCCGCAGCTGCGTGACCGAGACCTTGCTGGTCAGCCCGGCCAAACCCCCGCTCTTGACCTGCTTGGATTTCTCGACACCGCTGGTCGCGGCGTTGGCGACGGACACCTTGAGGCCGTCCAGACCGACCGCCTGCTGCGCCGGTTTCGTGGTGCGCGGCTTCGGCAAGTGCAGGGCCATCAGAGCACCCCCTCCCCCTCGTCGAAGGCGAACTCCTCGTCGGCGAACGCCGCCCGGATCGCCAGATTCACCTCGTGCACATCCTGAGCCGACACCAACGCGGCCAGCAGTGGGTCGGTGAGGGGGGTGTCCTTCTCCACCGACATCTTCCCCAACGCCGCACTCGGATCGGCGATATCCTCCCCCTCGGCGAGGAGATACACCCAGGAATCGGTGACCGTCCGGATCGGCCAACGACCCCGCTCGCGGCCGATCCGCATCGCCACCCGCCGGCCCCGCCACCGGCAATGCGCGATGATCGCCGCCCGCCACAAAGGTTGGTGGTGATGGGCCATCCGGGTCGCGGTCCACATGTCCGGGTTCACCATCCGCCCGATATACCCCTTGTAGCAGGACCCGAGGAATCGTTTCGTCGCCGCATCCTCGGTGTCCACCGACACCTTCCGCGCCTCCCGCAAAATCTTCGCCCACTTGTCCAGCACCCGGCCCTGCTGCGGATACACCCAGGCCTCGGTGACATCCAGATCATCGATGTCGGCGCCGATCCCCCCATCCGCCACCGGTGCGCACAACCCGTCCAGGCTGACCGTAGTGACCCAGGTCTGCACCGGCTGATCGGCGAGCATGTGCGGGTGCGGGGGCGGCAGCCTCTCCGGCAGCGACAACGTCTGCGCCGCCGGGAGGGTGACCCGCCACAACCCGAACGGGGCCCCCTTCTCCCCCACCGCCGCAGCGGCCGCCGCCCCGCCGGTCAAATGGGCGGGCTGCCCGTACCCGAATTCCAGCATCCCCGCCGACGCCAGATAGGCGGCCCGCTGGTCGATGGACACCAACCGGTGGACGTTGTCGAGTTCATCGGCCTCCGGGACGCGTGTCCACCCCACCGCGGGTTCGAGGTCCCCGCGCGGGGCCCCGTCCAGCGGCGGCACCGGGCCCGCCGTCGCCACCACCAGACCATTGCCCGACCGGGTGCGTTCACGCTTGATCTTGTCGACGATCGCCGCACCGGTCCGCGCCGGGGTCGGCCCCGGAAGCACGCCGAGGTGTTTCGCGGACCAGGCCAACCGGCGACCCAACTCCCGCGCCGCCGGCAGGTCATCGTCCGGGAGATACGTGCCGGCCGTCGGTGAGCCGAGGATCCCCATCTCCCCGACCCGGTTGTTCCAGCCGAAGTCCTTGTTCCAGTACGTCCACACGTACGGCTCAATCACCACATCGACCATCGAGGTGAACTTGCCGATGCTGCGGGACAGGTGCACCACATGCCCCGGATCTCCCCGCAACTCCCACCCCGCGCTCAGCATCGGCGTCAACGTCGCCTGCAGCACCGCGGTCAGGTCGGCGGCGGCGCGGGTGCGCAGTGCCTCCATGTCGTCGAAGTCGTCCTCACTGCCCGGGTCGATCACCCACCCCAACGATTCACACGCGCCCTGGCCCACGATCCACACCTGCGGCGGCGAACCCAACGGCGTCAGGGCGGCCCAGCGCACCAGCTTGTCCAGCTTCTCCACCGAATCGACCGGACCGGTCAACTCCCGCCCCGACGGCGTGTACGTTCCGTCGGCGGTCACGATCAGCGCGTGCTCATCCGCCTCCGCACCCACCGGCAGCGACTCCCACACCGGCCGGCTCGGTGGTGTCGGCTCGGGTGCCGGTGCAGTCGGCGGTTCCACGGCAACGGTCGGTGCCGGCGGTTCCGCCACAGCGGCCTCCTCCGCGTCGATCTCGTCGGTATCGTCGGTAGCAGGATCCGGGGCGGAGGGCTGGTGCAGGTCGAACAGGGCAATCTGCTCCCACGGACGGCTCATCGCTCTACTGCTCCCCGATCCGACCATCAGGATCGGCCGGCGATACGTCGTAGCGGTCCAGCAACTCCTGCAGGGCCACGTCCACGACGCTGGTGACCGTGAACTGTCGGTTCTTCACCAGCCACTTCAGCCGGGCCTCCGTCGACGCCAGCACCCAGGTGTTCAGCTGCACCTTCACCGGACCCCTGCGGGACTCGAGCTTCGACGTCAAACCTGCAATGGACGGCTCCACCTCGGGGCTACCTCCCGACACACGGGCATCGTTGTGCAGCTTCGAGGTTCGGCCTCTCTCACTCGGTCGCGACGAGTGGCCTCCACGTTTTCCGGCCTGCGCCATGCCCACTCCTTTGCCCCACTGGCCTTGGCCGCCGCGCGTGTTGCCGGCCGCCACTGCAACCCATCCTAGTCGATACACGCAAGTTCGCACGCTTTATTACGCGCAGATGTGCACGCATGTTTGATGCAGAAAACTGCCCGACTCCACACGTTGTGAGACACGCCCATTCTCAGAATCCGGTCAATGGAGCGGCAATGATCGCCGCGGATGCCTGGTCCAGATCGCTCGAGCAGCGGATCCAGGTTAAGGAACTGGCCAAACGCCGGCGCCCGGTAGCAGCGTGGTGGGCGTGCCCAGGTAACCGGGCATACCGCCCGCTGTGAAGGCAGCAACCACCGTCCCGGATCCAGTCTGGGCGACCCCCCGAGAAGGTCCGTACAAGAGGTCCGCAGCGCCACTCGCGCCGGTCGATAGGTTCCGCCAGTGGACGACTAGATCGCAGTAGGGGTATGCGCCGCAGCGGAATCGAGTGATTCCCGGCTCGTCTGGGTCAGTTAGGACAGAGATGAACGTACTGGACGGCGGGTTGGTGAATCCAGTCGGTCCATTGGTCAGTCCCGCGAAGGGGATCGGCAGGACCGTGTCGGTCGGGGCTGCGCTCGCCGGCGGAGCCGCGAGCAGCAGTGCCGCGAGTGCGATCCCGGCGAGAGTAGTCATGCTGCGGGGCATCGAAGCGGTTCGAAACATGGTCCACCCCCTGTCAGGCGTCGAGCTGCGCGTAGCCGGACGGATCCGTTGCTGGTCGCGCGTCTGGCAGAGGCTGCCGAAGCCCCCGCGATGCTATTGAGAGCAGTCCTATTTGCCGATCGGTCTAACCCATACGGCGGGATCGGAATCACCGTCATCACCTCCGGTTGGTGAAAAGAAGGGCGTTTCACCACGCAAGGAAGTTGGGCACCGCAGGCCAGAACGGAGACCAGAAGTAAAGATCCACGGCAACCACCTCCTGCGCTGTGTATCGCCCGCCGGAGGCGGATCGGTACAGCTACGCATCGGGACGCTCCACACAAGCGGGATCACGCTGAATCGGGTCGAGTCCCGAGGCGTGGTGTACGAGTTCATCGCGTGACTCCTCGTGGGGGGTATGCGGTTAGCTCCGCGGGTGTCACCTCCTGGTCAGGTTCGGTCGTGGTGTTGTCGCCACGAGAACGGGCGAGCACGTCGAGACCGAGATAGCGGAGCCCCTCGATCCACTCATCGTGTTGCTCGGCGAGGACGGCTCCGACGAGGCGGATCAACGCGGTGCGGCCGGGGAAGGTCCCGACCACATCGGTTCTMCGGCGGATTTCCTTATTGAGACGCTCCTGTGGATTGTTGCTCCAGATCTGTTTCCAGATCTGCATGGGAAATGCGGTGAACGCCAACAGGTCCGATCGCGCGGCATCGAGGTGGTCGGCAACCTTCGGCAGCTTCTCGGCAGTGCGTTGATGATCCGATCATGTTGAGCATGAACGGAATCGGCGTCGAGTTGGTCGTAGACCGAATGCAGCAGTGTCTTCACCCTCCCCCCGCAAGCGGGCGGTACCCCCACGGCCACGACGCCTTCTCCGGTCACCGCCATGAGGTTCGTCGAGCATGCGTTCGGCACCTCTGCCACGAGGCACCGGGCAGGGTCGCGCCGATCGCCGCCACCTGCCCGGCGTGGGCGTCGGAGGTCACCAACCCGACCCCGGACAGGCCGCGTGCCACGAGCGGGCGGAAGAACGCCAGCCAGCCGGCACCGTCCTCGGACGAGGTCACATCCACACCGAGTATCTCCCGGTAGCCCTCGGCGTTGACGCCGACCGCGACCAGGGTGTGCATGTTGACCACCCGCCCGTTCTCGTGAACCTCGAGGGCGGGGGCGTCGGCGGCGACGAACATGTATGGGCCGGCGTCGAGCGGCCGGCTACGAAACGCCTCGACTTGTGCATCAAGGCGCTGGGGACATGCAGAGGCGCGACGGGCGACACCCGGGTGATCACGTCGAACGTATACGAGCTCAAACGTCGGCATCATCTACAGCCCAGTCCCACACGCTCTATGTCACTCCTCGAGCGAATTCCGAGATCCCGACCCGCGCCGCGCCCCGTCTCCGCCGAAGAACTACGGGAGCCTCGGACCTTGTGAGGGAGGAAGGCCGCCGACACTGCTGCAAAGACGCTAACCGTGATCATCCCGCTACTCTTTCCGGGTATGGGGACCACCTTCCACGGGCCGAGCCCTTGGCCGCACATCACCCGCGCCATCCGCACGCGCGGACCTCGGCACGCCGCGATCGCCTACCTCGGCCAGGACGCCCCCACCCTGCTGCCGCTGCGCGCCGGAGACGTCCTCGTCGTGAACGCCTCGCGGGCCGCGGTGCGCGCCCACGCCACCTCCCCGGCCGCGCTCGCGCACTACGTGGCCGCCGGGGTGCGGGTGCTGTCGTCGCCTAACCTGCACACAGGCGTGATCGCCACCGGTAGGTGGGCTGTCATCGGCTCCGCAGGCGCCTCCCACAGCTCCACGATCTCGGATGAGGCCGTGGTCATCACCGATGATCCCGAGATCGTGGCCGCCGTCCGGACATTCATCAACGGTATCGACGAGATCACCGAGGTCGACCAGCTGTTCCTCGACAACGCCACCGCCATCTGGCAGATCGGCCGGGCCGTACCCCTGCCCGGGATCGGCGGCCGCAACCGCGCCGAACCCGACTTCCTCCCCACCCCGGTAACTCGGATGTTCCTGTGGCACATCACCCACTACCAGCCCGGCGCCGCGGAACAACACGAGCGCGCAGCCCACACCAGCCTCCACAGTACGTCCGCGGGTCCGGCGGCGAAATACCAGCTCGAATGGTTCCGCATCGACACCCCCGCCGGCCGCGGCCGCGGCCGGCTCCAGCGTGGCGACGTCCTGCTCCAGGTCACAGCCGACAACGAATGGCTCTACCCGCCCGCGGTCGTGGACTCCGACCCGATCGCGATCCCCCACACCCGCACAGCGGTGGCACACCACCTGCGTACCCGGATCGACCTGGAGCCGATCGCGGTGACCGACGCGGAAGTACTGCTCGCCGACCTCGGGCACCCGGGCCCCCGGCTGCGCACCGACCACCGCATCGTCTCCGCCAGCCTGCGGGCCGCGCTGCTTCGACTCTGGAACCTGTGACCCGATCCGCACGATTCCCGGCTCGACCCCGTGCCTACGACATGACCGGCGACGGCGACGGCGCACCGAGATCGCCGCGGGCACAGGCTGGAGTGATCAGGCCAACGCCAGAACGGGGCGGGCGCTTCCCTGCACCGGGGGCAGCCACCGATCCCGGCGGGCCGGTGCGCGTGCGCGGAATGATCCTTCGCGCTGCCGATCAGCTTCTGGGTTCCACCAGTTGTCACGACCTGTGCACAAGGTGCCATCCAAGACGCGTCGACTTCCGTGACAGATCGTCACAGAGGTGGACATACTTTGACTTCACGACTACCGGGCAACACGGGACGGCTTTCCCAGGGATGTGATCTCGATGCGAGCACACCGGTCGGCGGCCTCACCTCTGCAGCTCTACGCCGAGTTTCGCCGCCGTCACCCCGCACTCGTGATGCCCGCCGACTACGTTACCGAATGCGGCTTCCGACTGGGACGATGACAGGACCGCCAGCGAGTGGCCCGCATGCTCGGCACCCTGCCGCCGCAACGCATTGCGCAACTCGATGCGATCGGCTTCGTGTGGACCGAGGACAGCGCGCCGCTACCTGACGTGCCGCCGGCCGAGGGTAAGCGGCGACGGATGCTCACCGAAATCGCCGCCTACCGCGAAGAACACGGCGACGCACTCGTCCCCGCAAACTCTGTCACCGCCGACGGTGAACAGGTGGGCAAGTGGCGCTACCAGGCAGCGAAAAAGTGGTGAGCCAACGCACTGCCGGACGACGAGCGGCGCCCCCTCGCAGTCCTCGTGTGGTCCCCCCGGGCCGCGCCCACGGGGACCACGACTATCAGCGCACCCGATGCGATAGCCCCCACCACCCGTCCCTCAGACAGATCGACAGTCGTGGTCTCTGAGGCGGGCAGGGGTAGCGCCCATCCCAGTCGGCCGCGCCCACGACGAGGTGAAGGACACAGCGTCCGGACCAGCACCCGGTGCACATGCTTCGGTGCTCGGCGAGGTGAAGGACTGTCAGATCCAGTCGATGTGGACGGAGTCGATGTGGACGAAATGAATCAGAACTGGTCCGCTGCACTCCGGGACGGCCACTGACCAACCCTGCTTCGGCCGCGTAGGTCCGAACTCCAGCCAGAGAAGTGGTCGCTGAATCACACGCAGCTTTACTCGTGTGTCGGCACGCATTGCGACGCGCCTGCCGCCACGCACCGGGCCACCGCACCTTCTGCCCTGACACCGCTGGCGTCTGCCTGCTGTCGGGTTTCGGCGGTTTCACTTTCCACATCAGTGCAGCGCGATCGGTGAGGGTTCGCAGCCGCCGCGCAATCTCCACTGCCTGTTCGCGGGTCTGGGCCGCGATACCGACACGCAGATCGCCGCGGTGCGCCAATGCTGCCGCGAGAAGGCCCGGTCCGGGTCGATCTCGAAGGTCTCGAGCAGCGTGTTCCGACTCGTCGTCGATGCGTAGCGACCGCACCTACCGATAACGTGCCACGACCGACCGACCGACCGACCGACGAGGCGGGCGAGGCCTGTCAGTGCGCGTGGTGGAACCCCTGCTCGATCTCGGCGGGAATCCGGCCACGGGAAGACAGCTCGTAGCCCCGCTCGATCGCCAGGCGCGGATCTTCTTGGATTCGCCCCGCGGCAGGCCGATCCGAGCGGTGTGTGCGGCCGCCGACCCGGGTGGAGTGGGCGATGTCGCCGGTCCAGGTGCAGTCCCTGTGAACCGAGGCAGACACCCGGATCACGCCGCCGCCGGTCGTTCCTTCGGCACCAGTAACGCCACCAGCGCGACGATCAGGCCACCACCAGCGAGATACAACCCCCAGCGATCGGTGAACACGGTGTCGGAGTTGTCCCGGAGGTAGTCGCCGACACGGTCATTGAGCCGCCACCCGAACACCGCGAGGGTGCCGATCCCCCCGATCACCCCCACCCACTCGGCCGCACATGAACCCACCCACGCGGCGACCAGCAGCAAGGCCGCAGCCCCCAACAGCAATACCGTCATCGACCGGTAGAAGGTCACGGCCTGATTCTCGATCTGCTCGACGGTGATTCCGGCAGGGAAGCCGTCGCGCAGATCGATCACCGCGACGTCGCCCGGGGAAATGCCGCCGACCACGGGAAGAAAGGCACCGATCGCGACTGCAATGGCGCACGCGAACAGGACCACATGGACGAAGCTGCGCATCGGCATTCTCCTGGATATCGGGCGGATGATATGGCGTGGGTTCGGTTACTCGTCCGGCACCGGGGGCGGGGAAGCGGCCCGAAGCTGACCGAGCGACAACGACACCGTGGTCGCGCGGACCCCACCGAGCCGGGACCGTGCCACCCCACACGCCTCGAAGGCAGTCGACATCCCCAGGCGGCCACGGCGCCGACTCGACCGGTGTCAACCCACACCGCCCACAGCGGTCCGACAGCCGTCCGATGACACCGTCGAGCGCGGCACTCTGCGCACACTCCGCATCAGGACCCGCGGCGACACCAACTCAACGGTGCCCCGACCCTGCTCCTCGGCCAGGTCCGCCATCACGGCCAGCGACAGTGACACCGCAAAGTCCTCCTCGAAGTGGGCGGCCCGAGTCCGAACCCCTGCCACTATCGCGCATCACCGTGCCTCACGCCGAACACCCCGGACCGACGGAGCGTCACATCGATCTCACTGCCCGCACAACATGGATGGACCGGGCGTTGAATCGACGGTCGATCGATCACTACTCAGGTCCACTGGAGAAAATGACCATCAAGCCCAGCCACGTCAGCGCAGTAGCCTCTGTCGTCGACGTCGAGGCCGCCGTTACCTGGTACACGAGTTTCTTCGACCGACCTGCCGACCGTCACACCGGACTCGCCGAATGGCAGCTCACCGGTGACGCGGCCCCGCCGGCCGGTACTCGATCCGTACGGCGCCGGCCACCAGGCGGTCACTCCGCACGCAAACGGCATGCACGACGTCCCCGCCGAACCCGAGCACCACGACATCACCCCGCAGCCGGAAGATCGAACAAAGCACCAAATACGCTGTTGGGTATGACTTTTCGATTACAGAATCCACCGATTCCGAGACAACGACAGTCGGGGCGGCGGAGAGTACCTGAAACAGTGAGGCCCACGCTCGACGGTGACGTGCTCGCTGCACTGGGCGCCGCATCCGAGGCGAGGTTCACGACCGGCCAGTTGCACCGGGTGCTGCACCGCCATTCGAAAGAGGGGATACAGAAGGTGCTGCAACGATTGAGCAAGCAGGGCACGGTATGCCGCCGTGTTCGGGTCGGCGGCAAACGGAACGATGACGATCGACAGTGACATCGACCTCTTCCTGGTCCGGCCGGATCACGCCTCGGATGAGCAGTGGGATGAGCAGGTGGCGGAACTGATGGCCGAGGTCACCAGATGGACCGAGCCGAACAGCTCTTCCACCTGGCCGAGACCGGTCGCGACGTCGCCGACGAACCTGGACGGTGTCGATGATGCGGTCACGACATTCTGGGTGCACGCGGGCATCGCAACATCGGATGTCATCCACTGCGCCCGACCGCCGAACCGTCACCGTGGCAGATGATCGAACTTGCGTTCGACTGAAATCGCTTGTCGGCGTGGTCCCCTAATGTCGTGTCTATCCTGAGTCCGCCATTCCGACGCGAAGAAGGAGTCGACCCGATGACGAAGTACCTGATCTCGTTCCCGAGTGGTGCCATGGTCATTCCCGACGGGGATCTGCAGGCAGTGTCCGATGCGTCGCACGCGGTGGTTCAAGAGGCGAAGGACGCCGGCGTCTGGGTGTTCGGCGGTGGCATCGACGAAAGTGTTCCACCGGTCATGGTCGACGGGGACGGAACGGTGACCGCGGGCACGTACCCGCAGACGACTCAGCTCGAAGGCGGCTACGCGGTACTGGAACTGCCGTCCCGTGAGGCGGCACTGGAATGGGCCGCGAAGCTCGCAGTTGCCTGCCGGTGCGCGCAGGAGGTGCGCGCGTTCGGGTACGACCCCGCCAGCTGACCGGTCTCGACCTCGCTGGGAATCGCCCACGAGGCTCCGCCGTCGCCGCTCGCCGGGCGAACCGGGACCGGAACGCATATGCTTCCGGTCCCCCGCCGGCACACATCAGACAGAGCGGAGCGCACGATGACCATCACGATCTACGCCAAACCGGCCTGCGTGCAATGCACCGCCACTTACCGCGCCCTGGACAAGGAAGGCCTCGACTACACGGTCGTCGACATCACCCGCGACCTCGACGCCCACGACTACGTGCGGGCTCTCGGTTACCTGCAGGCGCCCGTCGTCGTGGCCGGTGACGACCATTGGGCCGGTTTCCGGCCCGACCGCATCAAGGCCCTCACCGCGGCCTGACCGAGGCGCGCCCACCCCTCAGCGGCCTGAAGATTGCTCGACCTGAGGCGCCCGGAGCCGCGGGCGCACATGTTCGAAGATCAGGATGGTCTCGGTCGAGGCGACCGCAGGGTGCGCGCTGAGGTGGTCGAGGACGAAACGCCTCAACTCCTCACTGCTGCCGGTGGCGACGTGGATGAGGTAGTCGTCGGCGCCCGCGATGAAGTACACGTTCAGCACGTCCTCGAGGGTGGCGAGTTGCTCGGCGAGCTGCCCGAGGTGCTGTCTTGCATTGGCCTGCACGCGAACTGCGATCATCGCCTGCAGATCCCTGCCGAGGGTGGCGGGGTCAATGTCGGCGTGGAAGCCGCGGATCACTCCACGGTCGATCAGGGAGCGCACCCGACCCAGGCAGGTCGACGGGGCGATGCCCGCGAGCGCGGCGAGGGCGTTGTTGGGCGTACGGGCGTCCCGCGAGAGTTGATCGAGGAGGATCCTGTCGATGTCGTCGATCGGCGCCCCCGCTCGAACATCATTCGATCGCGGGCCTTCGGCATACGGCGTGCCCGGAACATTCTTCTTCATCGGCCCAGTCTAGAGAATTTTCTTCTTTCACCTTGGATTCGGTGCGCCGATTGTTCACCATTGGTGCCTGTCAGCCGAATTTTCCGGCAGACCTTCACGAACCACAAGCACCGCCCGCACCACCGTCCCACTCCCCTGGTCCACGGCTGCAAATGCCCCGACACCGAGATCGTCGCTTCCCAGCGTGATCGGAAAGGCTCATGATGAGCAACCCCCAGTCCCCGCCCGCACGCCACCGCGTCGTGGTGATCGGATCCGGCTTCGGTGGGTTGTTCGCGATCAAGGCCCTCCGCCGCGCGGACGTGGACGTCACGGTGATCGACCGCACCACCCACCACCTGTTCCAGCCTCTCCTGTATCAGGTGGCGACCGGTATCCTCTCCGAGGGCGAGATCGCCCCGTCGACGCGGATGATCCTCAAGGACCAAGCGAACGCCGCCGTCCGTCTCGGTGAGGTCACCGGCATCGACCTGACCGAACGCACGGTGACGTCCGAACACCTCGGGCAGGCCACCGTCACCGGGTACGACAGCCTCATCGTGTCCGCCGGGGCACAGCAGTCGTACTTCGGCAACGACCACTTCGCCGAACACGCCCCGGGGATGAAGTCCATCGACGACGCCCTCGAACTCCGCGGCCGCATCCTCGGCGCGTTCGAGCAGGCGGAAGTGACCGCCGACCCGCAGGAGCGGGCACGCCTGCTCACGTTCGTGGTGGTCGGTGCCGGGCCCACCGGCGTCGAGATGGCCGGTCAGATCGCCGAACTCGCCCACCGAACCCTCGTCGGGGCCTACACCAACTTCGACCCCCGCGACGCGCGGATCATCCTGCTCGACGCGGCCTCCGCGGTACTGCCGCCATTCGGTGACAACCTGGGTTCGGAGGCGGCGGAAACCCTCGAAAAGCTCGGTGTCGAGGTGCGACTGGGTGCGTCGGTGACCGACGTCGACGCCGGCGGACTGACCGTCCGGGATGCGGAGGGCACCGAGCACCGCATCGCGTCCGTCTGCAAGGTCTGGTCCGCGGGGGTGGCGGCGAGCCCACTCGGCGCGCAGCTCGCCGCCCAGTCGGGTGCCGCCCTCGACCGCGCCGGCCGAGTCGCCGTCGACGAAGACCTCACCCTGCCGGGCCATCCCGACGTGTTCGTCGTCGGCGACATGATGTCGCGTGATCGCCTGCCCGGCGTCGCCCAGGTCGCGATTCAAGGGGGCCGCTACGCCGCGAAGCGGATCGCCGCCGAGGTCGCCGCGGCGGCCAAGGGACGCCCGGCGCCGGAACGGCCACCGTTTCGATACCGCGACAAGGGCTCGATGGCCACCATTTCCCGGTTCAACGCGGTCGCCCAGATCGGCGGCGTCGAGCTGACCGGCTTCCTTGCGTGGATCATGTGGCTGGCCGTGCACGTGGTCTACGTCGTCGGGTTCCGGAGCCGTGTCGCCACCCTGTTGTCGTGGGCCTGGACCTTCCTCGGCACCTGGCGCGGGCAACTGACCAACACGCATCAGCAGATCACCGCCCGCAATGCGATCGCGCAGCTGCACAGCCTCGAGCGTCGTATTGAGGATGCGGACGCCCCTGTCGCGCAGGCGAGCTGACGGTCTCGTCCGCCGTGGGCGCGCGTCGTGAACGACGCGATCTCGCCCCGCCGGGCACGCAGCTCGAAGATCCGCACTTGTGGTTTCGGCGAGCCAAACATTATGATTCGCCACGTGAAAACAACGTCCTTCAAGGTGGGTGCGCGACGACGGCCGGCGACCGCTGCCGCGGTACTGACAGTGCTGGCCGCGACGCTGATGCTGTCCGGGTGCGGCAAGGGCGACGGGCCCGCCGACGACAAACCGGTGGTGCTGACCACGTTCACCGTGCTCGCCGACATCGCCGCGAATGTCGGCGGCGAGCACCTGACCGTCGAGTCGATCACCAAGGCGGGCGCGGAAATTCACGGATACGAGCCCACCCCGGGCGATATCAAGAAGGCCGCGCAGGCCGACCTGATCCTCGACAACGGCATGAACCTGGAGGCCTGGTTCGGCCAGTTCGTCGACGGGGTGGACGTCGAGCACGTAGTCGTCAGTGAGGGCGTCGAACCGATCGCCATCGGTGAAGACGCGTACGCGGGGAAACCGAATCCGCATGCCTGGATGTCACCGCTGAACGTGCAGATCTACGTCGACAACATGGTCGCCGCGTTCAGCGAACTCGATTCCGCTCATGCCGCCGACTACCGCTCCAACGGCGACGCGTACAAGGCGCAGTTGCAGGCCGTGCAGGACGAGTTGGTCGCCGAACTGGGCGCACTGCCGGTCAACGAACGGGCGCTGGTCACGTGCGAGGGAGCGTTCTCGTACCTGGCCCGTGACGCGGGGCTGACGGAGAAGTACATCTGGCCGGTCAATGCCGAGCAGCAGGCCACTCCCCAGCAGATCGCGTCGACGATCGAGTTCGTGAAGCAGAACCGGGTTCCGGCGGTGTTCTGCGAGTCCACGGTGTCGGATGCGCCGATGCAACGGGTCGTCGAAGCGTCCGGCGCCGCGTTCGGTGGCACCCTGTACGTCGACTCGCTGTCCGAGGCGGACGGGCCCGTGCCGACGTATCTCGATCTGATCCGGCACGACGCCGACACCCTCACCTCCGCACTGAACGGGCAGCGGTCGTGACCGCGCAGCCGGCCGTCGAGGTCGAGGACGTCACCGTCCACTACGGCGACGTCCTCGCGCTCGACCGAGTCTCCCTCGCCCTTCGCCCCGGACGCGTCTGCGGACTCGTCGGCATGAACGGCTCAGGAAAGTCCACCCTGTTCAAGACGATCATGGGCACGGTCAAACCCGACGCCGGCGCGGTCCGCATCAACGGCGCGGCGCCGGCCGCGGCGCGCAAGGCCGGGGTGCTGGGGTACGTCCCGCAGAGCGAGGACGTCGACTGGACGTTCCCGCTCTCGGTGCGGGACGTGGTGATGACCGGCCGGTACGGGCGCATGGGACCGACCCGGAGGCCCGGAAAGGCCGACCGCGAGGCCGTCGATCACGCTCTCGAACGCGTCGAACTCACGGACCTGGCGGACCGGCAAATCGGGCAACTGTCCGGCGGCCAGAAGAAGCGCACGTTCGTTGCCCGGGGAATCGCGCAGGGCGCCACCATCCTTCTCCTCGACGAACCGTTCGCCGGGGTCGACAAACGCTCCGAGGCCACCATCACCGCGCTGCTGCGTGAACTCGCCGACGCGGGCGCGGCGATCCTGGTCTCCACCCACGACCTGCATGCGCTACCCGATCTGGCCGACGAAGCGATCCTGCTGCTGCGCACGGTGCTGATGCACGGCGACCCGGCGGTCGTGCTGCAACCGGAGAATCTGGCGGCCGCGTTCGGCCTCGACGTGATGACAAGGACCTGAGAATCAATGGACGTCATCGATTTCTTCGTCGACCCCCTGCGCTACGACTTCATGGTCCGCGCGCTGATCACCACCCTGATCGCGGCGGTGGTGTGTGCGGTGCTGTCGTGCTGGCTGGTGCTGATCGGCTGGTCGCTGATGGGTGATGCGGTCTCGCACGCCGTCCTGCCCGGCGTGGTCCTGGCCTACATCGTCGGCGCCCCGTTCGCGATCGGCGCGGTGATCTTCGGATTCCTGGCCGTGGCACTGATCGGATTGGTCCGCGACACCAGCCGGGTGAAGGAGGACGCCGCGATCGGCATCGTGTTCTCCACACTGTTCGCCCTCGGACTGGTGCTGGTCTCGGTCACCCCCAGCCAGACCGATCTGAACCACATCATCTTCGGCAACCTGCTGGGCGTCAGCCGGTCCGACCTGGTCCAGATCGCGATCCTCGGGGCGTTCGTGTTCATCGCACTGATCGTCAAGCGCCGCGACTTCACGCTGTACGCCTTCGATCCCACCCATGCGCACGCCATCGGCCTGAACCCGCGGCTGCTCGGGGCGGCGCTGCTGGGGCTGCTGGCCTTGACGGCGGTGGTGGCTCTGCAGGCCGTCGGCGTCATCCTGGTCGTGGCCATGCTGATCATTCCCGGGGCGACGGCGTACCTGCTGACCGACAGTTTCCATCGGATGCTGATCATCGCCCCGGCGGTCTCGGCATCCTGCGCCGTCATCGGCCTGTACCTGAGCTATCACCTCGACACCGCCAGCGGCGGCATGGTGGTGCTGTCCCAGGGCGCGGCCTTCGCGCTGGTCTATCTGTTCGCGCCGCGGCAGGGCGTGATCGGTCGCCGGATCACCGCGTCCCGGCGTCGCCGGGCATCCACGTCCGCGGCGGTGGTGGCCGAGCGCTGACGGTTATGCCGCCGGTGCGTGTCTCGGCACGATCATCACGGGCACGGGAGCGTGCCGCAGAATTTTCGAGGCGGCCGAGCCGAGGAACACGTGCGCGGCGGGTCCGGCGGCTCCCGACCCCAGCACCAGCATGTCGTCGGGTTCCCAGGACACGGCCTCGACCGCCGCGCGCCAGTCGGTGCCGCTGCCGATCTCCACGTCCACGTCGGGAACCGGGATGCGGGCGCGAACCGCGTCGAGTTGCCGGGCGATGTCGTCGGTTGTCCGGCGCGTCCACTGCTGGACGACGAGATCCTCGGTCGATTGCTCGATCGCGCCACCGAACCTGGACACCGGCCGCACCGTGAACGACACGATCCGCAATGTCGCCGGCCACCGTGCGGCCATCTCGGCGGTGGCGGCGATGAGGCCGTTGACGTCGGCTTCGCCGCCGTAGGCGGCGGTGAGCCTGCGGATCGGTCCGGGCGCCGGTGGGTAGCCGCGCGGCGCGATCGCGACGGGCACTGCCGCGGTGTGCACGAGCCGTTCGGTGACGCTGCCCAGCGCCACCCGGCCCAGCAGACCGGACGACGACGACCCGACGACGACGAGGGTGGCGTCGTGGGTGGCGACGAGTTCGATCAGCCCGGTGGGAATCGAGGTCGATCGGTGGACGACGGTGGGGATGTCCAGGTCGCCCGGCAGACCGCCGACCACCCCGTCGAGTGCCCGTGACGCCTCCGCGGTGACGTAGCGCAGGTATTCGCGGTCGATGGGGTCGTCCTTCCCCGGCCACGGCTGTTCCACGATCGCCGCGGCGACGACCGTCTCCCCGGTCCAGCGCGCTATCCGTGCCGCCAGGTGCAGCGGCGCGGTCCCCTGACGGCTCGAGCTGAATCCGGCGATGATCGTCATCGAGCGGATTTCCCTGCGCCGATCGGATTGACCACCACGTGTGTCACCGGCACATCGTGCTCGGCGCGGGCGCGGTCCACGACGTCGAACCGGTGCCACACCGACTCTTCGGGTGGCAGCGTGGAGATGACGATCTGATCCGGATGGAACGACTCGACGCCGGCGGCCAGTGCGCGCAGCGGCCGGTAGTCCCCCACCTCGCCGTCCGCGTCGAGGTCCTCCGAGCGGAGCGTCGACAGCGTGTCGTCGAGTCGCTGCCGGGCGACTTCCCGGGTCGCTTCCGCGACGTCGAGCGGGCCGTGGGTAGCGGCGGTTCCGGTCTCGATCGGGCTGGCAGRCACGACCACGAAGTAGGTGGCATCCCGATCCGCGTCGATGCGACGGAGCTCGTCGAGCATTTCCTTGGACTGGACGGTCTGGTTCGCCAGCACCAGCACGCGGTGAGGTCGTGCCGTTGCCGCGACCCCTTCCACGACGGGACGCCGGCCCACGAACCACTTGTTCGCGAGGAACAGCACGATGACGACGGCCCACGACAGCAGGCTCAGCACCAGTTGCGACCGCACATCGTCTTGCAGATACATCTGCACCAGGATCGCCACGATCGCGGCCGCGGTGATGATCGACACCACCGGGAACAGCCACATCTTGACCCGCAACTCCGAGTCCGGGGTGCGGTACCGCAGCACGATCTGCGAGACGGCGATGAGCAGGTAGACGAACAGGATGACCGCACCGCTGGAGTTCAGCAGGAAGGCGAAGACGGTGTCCGGTGACACTGCCGCGGCGATGACGCACAGAAAACCGATGACCGAGGACGCGAGTATCGCGATAGCGGGCACCCCTCGACGCGTCACCCTGACCAGCTGCGCAGGCGCCTCCCGGCGCGCAGCGAGGACGAACAGCATGCGGGAGGCGGTGTACATGCCCGAGTTGAGACAGCTCAACACGGCCGTCAACACCACGGCGTTCATGATGTGGTCGGCGTACGGGATCCCCATTTCGGTGAACGCGGCGACGAAGGGGGACGCGGCCGCATCCTCGTCGTTCCACGGCAGGATGGTGGCCAGCAGGAACGTGGAGCCGACGAAGAACACCGCGATCCGCACGATCACCGAGTTCGCGGCCTTGGTCACCGCCCGCTCCGGATCCGCCGACTCCGCGGCCGCAATCGTCGCGATCTCGGCGCCGACCATGGAGAAGATCACCGTGACGACGCCGACGGTGACGGCCATGGCGCCGAAGGGAAGGAACCCGCCGTGGCTCCACAGGTTGGAGAAGTCGAGTGCCTTGTTCGGCCACACGCCGAGCACGAACAATGCGCCCAGCGCGATGAACACCACGATCGCGGCGACCTTGATGCCGGCGAACCAGAATTCGAACTCGCCGAACGACGACACGGAGAACAAGTTCGTCGCCGTCATCAGGATCATCAGAACAAGCGCGGACAGCCACAGCGGGATGTCGATCCAGTACTGGATGATCGTCGCGCCGGCGATGGCCTCGAAGCCGACGACAATCACCCAGAAGTACCAGTACAACCAGCCGACGGAGAAACCGGCCCAGTTACCCAGCGCGGCGCGCGAATAGTCGGCGAACGACCCGGTCGACGGATTGGCCACCGCCATCTCGGCCAGCATCCGCATGACCATGATGATCAGGACCCCGGCAAGAGCGTAGGTGATGAAGGCTCCCGGCCCGGTGTCGCCGATGACGACGCCCGAGCCGACGAACAGGCCTGCGCCGATCACGCCGCCGATAGCAATCATCGTCAGCTGCCGCTGGCTCAGCGCCTTCTTCAGTGCGGGTGTTCCGCTCATGTCATCCCTCCGATGCTTCACGCGCCGGCGTGCTCGCTCCTGGCGAGACCGACTGTCGGAGTCCGAAGGGTGGTTCGGCTGGGCGACGTCGAGGGGGGGCTTCGGCCGCAGGGCCTCGAAATTCAATCGTAGGCCGCGGCACCGGTCCGGCGAGCGGGATTCGATGTCCGTCCCTTCGCGCCGTTTACCGGCCTCCGCGGCGGGTATCAATACGGTGACGTCCGGAGTGAGACCGCCGAGAACGAAGGTTCCGCTGATGACACTCGTGCCCCGGGTCGCGGTCGCGCTGATCGCCGCAGGCCCACTCGCCCTGTTCCTGGCCGCGCCCGCCGCCGCGGACCCGCCGGACGTGACCCTGGCCGCCGCGGTTGCCGGGAGCACCGTCACGACGACGCTCACCAACGACACCGGTGCGGACATCGTGTGCGGACTCGGCGGACTGCGGGCGGCGGACGACATCGTGAACCCCGAGTCCGTGGCGGTGTTTCACCGATCGAATGTGGTGATCGGGCCGGGACCGCGGGAGTTCGTGTTCGAGGCGGTACCCGACGGCGACTATCTGATCCACTGGATCTGCAGCGAGAACGCCGGTCCCGGTGACGAGGTGTGGGGTTCGGCGCCGCTTCCGGAGGCCGCGTACGCGAAGCCTGCGACGGCGGAACCGCTCCCCGTCACCGTGCGAACGCAGACGTGTTTCGGATCGTTGTGCCTGCCGCCGGGGCTGGGTCTCTGAGCGCGCGCGTCATCCGATCGAATCGCGCTGTGTCCGAAGGAATTCCCGCTCGGCCGCGTTCTCGGTGCGGTCGTGTGCCGCGTCGTAGGCGCGGGCGGCCTCGACGGGGCGCCCGAGGCGGCGGAGAAGGTCGGCCCGCACCGCGTGGTACAGGTGATAGTCGTCGAGGTCGAGCTGGTCGACGAGCGCCAGCCCCTCCGCCGGACCCCGTACCTCCGCCACGGCGACGGCCCGGTTCAACGCCACCACCGGGCTCGGCGCCAGCGACATCAGCTGGTCGTACAGCTGCAGGATCTGCCACCAGTCGGTGTCGGCGGCCGTCTCGGCGTCGCTGTGGACGGCGTTGATCGCGGCCTGGATCTGATACGGGCCCGGTTTGTTGCGTCGCAGGCAGTCCCGCACCAGAGACTGTCCCTCGGTGACGAGGTCGCGATCCCACCGACTGCGGTCCTGGTCGGGCAGGAGCACGAGTCGCCCGTCGGCGTCGGTGCGGGCGGCGCGCCGCGATTCGATCAGCAGCATCAACGCGAGCAGCCCGGTGACCTCCGGTTCGCGGGGCATCAGGGCGGCCAGGACCCGGCCGAGTCGGAGGGCCTCGGCGCACAGATCCGCCCGCGTCAGCCGGTCCCCCGAACTCGCCGTGTACCCCTCGTTGAATATCAGGTAGACGACAGCCAGGACGGTGCGGAGACGGTCCGGGAGATCGGTCTCGTCCGGCACCCGGTACGGGATCCGGGCGTCCCGGATCTTCCGCTTGGCCCGGACGAGGCGCTGCGCCATGGTCGGCTCGGGCACCAAGAAGGCGCGGGCGATCTCCGCGGTGCCGAGTCCGCCGAGGAGGCGCAGGGTCAGTGCGACCTGGGCGGTGGGTGCCAGCGCCGGGTGGCAGCAGGTGAAGATCAGGCGTAGCCGGTCGTCGTGCACGGCGCCCTCCTCCGTCGGTTCGTCGCGGGCGAGCAGCAGCGCGGCCTGCGCGTGCCGGTCGTGCCGGGACGCCTCGCGCCGGAGTCGGTCGATCGTGCGGTGCCGGGCGGTGGTGATGATCCACCCTGCGGGGCTCGGTGGCAGCCCGGCCGACGGCCAGCGCTGCACCGCCTCGGCGAAGGCGTCCTGGACGGCATCTTCGGCGAGATCGATGTCGCCGAACACGCCGACCAGGACGGCGACCGCGCGACCGTGTTCGGTGCGGAACACGTGTTCGATGTCGGCGGTGCCGATCACGTCAGTGGCTTCCGGCCCCGGCGTGGTGGGCGAACGGCCGGACCTCGATGGGCAGCGTCGTCGCCCGGGTGAGCTTGCGACCCCACCCGAGCGCGACGTCCAGGTCCGGGGCCTCGACGATGGTGAATCCGCCGAGATACTCCTTGCCTTCGGTGTAGGGGCCGTCGGTGACGAGCACGTCGCCGCCGCGGGCCCGCATCACGGTCGCGGTCGTCGGGGCGCACAGTCCCCCGCTGAACACCCAGGCGCCTGCGGACACCATCTCCTGGTTGAGGGCGTCGAGGTCGTCGGCGATCTTCGCGAGGACGTCGGGTTCGGGAGCGGGACCGTCGGGCTGGTACACGCTCAACAGGTACTGGGTCATGTCGGGTTCCTCCTCGGATCGGAAGGTCGGCTCCTCGGGATGTGCTGTGGCCGGCCGCCACCTCCTATACGAACGCCGGCCCCCCGAATCGACACTGTGCACGAAAAACACTGTGCACGAGGAAACACTGTGCACGACGAAGTTGCCCCGGGTGCCGTCAGTTGTGCTCGGACACCAGCACGGCGCGGGTCCCCGGCTCCAGCGCCTCGAACACGTGTGCAACATCGCCCGGGTAGGCGATGTAGTCACCGGGCCCGAGCTCGACGGGGGCGCTCGCGAGGCCGACGAGTGCGCGCCCGGCGCTGAGGATGACGTGCTCGACCACGCCGGGCATGTGCGGTTCGGATTCGCGGGCCGGTCCCGGTTCGACGGCGAGGCGGTAGAGGTCCCGGCGCGCGGACGGCGGGCAGGACGCGACGAGGGTGGCGCGGTAGTCGGCCCGGTCGGAGGTCAGTTCCGGTCCCTCGTCGGCCCGGATGACCTGGACGCGCGGGCGGGGCGGATCGAGGAGTTGCGACATCGGCACATCCAGCGCCACACACAGGGCCCACAGGGTTTCGACGCTCGGGTTCCCGCCTCCCGATTCCAGTTGGGACAGAGTGGATTTCGCAACCCCGGCACGGCGGGCGACCTCAGTCAGGGACATGCCCGACCGTTCGCGCTCGCGGCGCAGCGAGGGGCCGATGTATCCCAGCGGGGATTGCCCGTCCATGATTCCCTTCCCGAGGCTGTTCATTATTTCGGTCGTCTCGTTCGACTTGACGAACAATACGCCACCTGTTCAGTATATAAGTCATGCGTTCGATGAAGCGAACACTCGGCTCGCGGGACCTCCGGAACATCGCGCTCGTGTGCCTGGCCGACGGACTGGTCGGCATGTCGTACGGCGCGATCGCGGTCGGCTCGGGGCTCGGCGCATGGCTGCCCGTCGCATTGTCGGTGCTGGTCCTCGCCGGTTCCGCGGAGTTCCTGTTCGTCGGCATCGTCGCGGCCGGCGGCAGCCCGATCGCGGCGACGATCGCCGGACTGCTGGTGAACGCGCGGCACCTGCCGTTCGGTCTGGCGGTCGGTGACGTGCTCGGGCGGGGGCTCCGGCGCGTCGCGGGCAGTCACCTGATGAACGACGAGTCGGTGGTGTTCGCGCTCGGAGAGACGGACCCGGACCGCAGGCGCGCCGCGTACTGGGCGTGCGGTGTGGGGATCGCGGTGTGCTGGCCGCTCGGGGCGCTGCTCGGCGCGCTGGCGGGCAACGCGATCGGCGACCCCGCCGCGCTCGGTCTGGACGCGATGTTCCCGGCGGTGCTGCTGGCCCTGGTGCTGCCGGCGCTGCGTGATCGGGACGTGCGGGTGCCTGCGCTGATCGGTTCCGTCGTCGCCCTGGCGGCCACGCCGGTCCTGCCCGCCGGGCTTCCGGTGCTCGCAGCGCTGGTGGGTCTGCTCGCGGGTGTGCGGCGGACGGTGCTGCGGTGACCGGGCACCTCGTGTTGATCGGGTCGGTCGGGGTGCTCGCGGCGGGCACGTTCGCGTTCCGATTCGCCGGGCCGGTGCTGCGGCCGCGGATCGCGACCCGGCCCTGGGTGGAGCGGACCATGGCGTCGGCCGCCGTGGTCCTGCTCACCGCCCTGGTGGGCACGGCGGCGCTCACCGAGGGCCACGACCTCGCCGGAGTGGCGCGTCCCACCGGGGTCGTCGTCGCGGGCCTACTCGCCTGGCGGAAGGCGCCTTTCGTCGTCATCGTCCTGTCCGCTGCCGCCGCGGCCGCCGGATTGCGGCTCCTCGGCGTGCCGTGAGGATGCATCATCGAGGGGTGTTATTTCATCTCTGTGCCACGTGCGGCGTCGAACAGGACCCGAACACCCCGCTCCCCGACGAGTGCGCGATCTGCGCCGACGAACGCCAGTACATTCCGCTCGGCGGGCAGGAGTGGACCACCGTCGAGGCGCTGGCAGGCGCGGGGTACCGCGCCGTCGAACACGAAGTCGAGCCGGGACTGCACGGCCTGTACGTGGACCCGAAGACCGCGATCGGTCAGCAGTCCCTGGTGATCAGCACCCCCGCCGGGTCGCTGCTGTGGGATCCGATCGGATTCGTCGACGCTGCGGCCGTCGACGCCGTCGCCGCGCACGGCCCGGTCATCGCCGTCGCGGGCAGTCACCCGCACATGTTCGGTGTCCAGACGCAGTGGTCGACGGCGCTCGGTGAGGTGCCCATCCTGGTGGCGGAGGCGGACCGCTCCTGGCTGGCGCGTTCCGACGGGCCGATCGTGTTCTGGTCCGGCACCCACGAGGTGGCGCCGGGGCTGACCCTGCACCAGATCGGCGGGCACTTCCCGGGCAGCGCCGTCGCGCACTGGCGCGGCGGCGGCGACGGCCGGGGTGTGCTGCTCACCGGCGACGGCGTGTTCCCCAACCCGGACCGCCGCACCGTGTCGTTCCTGCGGTCGTACCCCAACCGGCTGCCGCTGTCCGCGGCGGTGGTGCGGCGCATCGCGGACCAGTTGTCGCACCTGGAGTTCGACCGCATCATCGGCAACTTCGACAACGTCATCGACCACGACGGCCGGGAGGCGCTCGAGTATTCGGCGACCCGGCACTGCGCCTGGGTGACCGGGGAGTTCGATCACCTCACGTGACGGTCGCGGAACCGGCCACGGCGCCGGGCGGCGCCTTCGAGGGGGCACTGTAATCGTTCTTCCCCGCCGACGCGGCGATAGCGGCTACCCTCCGCAGTAGCGTGAGCAGCGACTGAGGAGGTAGGTCTGATGGACTTGACAGCAATTGGTGTCGGTTTCGGCTACGTGGTCGTAGTCCTCACCATTCTTGTCGTCGTGGTCGGGGTGACGGCCCTGTTCGTGTTCTCGATCAAATCGGATTTCATCCCCCCGGACTCCACCGGAACCCCCTCGGGCAGGAAGCGGATCGGCCGGGCGGAATAGCCGCGTCGAGCACCGGAAGGCGGGCAGTCCCTCACGGAGGGGCTGCCCGCCTTCGTACGTGGCGGGGGCGGCGGGTCTTCTGGATCGATTCCGGCCGCGGGCGCAGGGAAGCACGCCTTACTGAGACGCTCGAGGACAAGGCGACTACCGTGACAGGAGTCGCCTATTTTTCGAGGAGCACGGAATGAGTATCCAGTCGGTTGAGTCACGCCGCCATCGCGTCGTGGTCATTGGATCCGGCTTCGGTGGGTTGTTCGGCACACAGGCGCTGAAGAATGCCGATGTCGACATCACCATGATCGCGCGCACCACTCACCACCTGTTCCAGCCGTTGCTGTACCAGGTGGCGACCGGCATTCTCTCCGTCGGCGACATCGCCCCCGCCACCCGGCTCGTGCTGCGGAAGCAGAAGAACACGCAGGTGCTGCTCGGCGATGTCGAGAAGATCGATCTCGAGGCGAAGACGATCACCTCCCGGTTCCTGGACCGGACCACCGTCACCCCGTACGACAGCCTGATCGTCGCCGCCGGCGCGGGACAGTCGTACTTCGGCAACGATCACTTCTCCGAGTTCGCGCCCGGCATGAAGACGATCGACGACGCACTGGAGTTGCGCGGCCGGATTCTCGGCGCGTTCGAGCAGGCCGAGTTGTCGAGCGATCCCGCCGAGCGGGCCCGGCTGCTGACGTTCGTCGTCGTCGGGGCAGGCCCGACCGGTGTCGAGCTCGCCGGCCAGATCGCGGAACTGTCGCGGCGCACCCTGTCGGGGGCGTTCCGCAACATCGACCCCCGCGAGGCCCGGGTGATCCTGCTGGACGGCGCGGACGACGTCCTGCCCGTCTACGGCGGCAAGCTGAGCCGCAAGGCCCGCCAGCAGCTGGAGAAACTCGGAATCGAGATCCAGCTCGGCGCGATGGTCGTCGACGTCGACGTGGACGGCCTCGTCGTCAAGGACAAGGACGGCACGCAGCGCCGGATCGAGTCGCAGTGCAAGGTGTGGTCGGCCGGTGTGCAGGCGAGCCCGCTGGGCAAGCAGATCGCGGACCAGTCCGACGCCGAGATCGACCGCGCCGGACGCGTCCTGGTCAACCCGGACCTGTCGGTGCCCGGGCACCCGGACGTGTTCGTGATCGGCGACATGATGTCGCTGGACAAGCTGCCGGGTCTGGCGCAGGTCGCGATGCAGGGCGGCAAGTACGCGGCCAAGCAGATCAAGGCGGGGCTGAGCGGGCAGACGCCGGCGGACCGGCCGCCGTTCAAGTACTTCGACAAGGGCAGCATGGCCACCATCTCGCGGTTCAGCGCGGTGGCGAAGGTCGGCAAGCTCGAGATCAGCGGATTCATCGGCTGGGTGGCGTGGCTGGCGATCCACCTGATGTACCTGGTCGGGTTCCGCAGCCGGCTGTCGACGGTGCTGTCGTGGACGGTGACGTTCCTCGGTCGCGGACGCGCGCAGATGGCGTCCACCGAGCAGTGGGTGTTCGCCCGCAACGCGATGGAGCAGTTGGAGCGGCACGAACGGGAGAAGGAGACCGCGGAGAAGTCGTCCGGCGGCGAGCAGCGCAAGGCCGCCGGGTGACACGGTCATCCACCTGAGCTGACCACGGCGGAGGGGACGGACCATCGGGTCCGTCCCCTCCGCCGTGTCCGGGGTGTGTCAGTTGCCGAGGCGTCCGGTGTCGGTGATGTTCGCGAGCCGGAACGTTGTTGACGCCGACGACGTGGCCGCGGCCGCCGAGCCAGACCGTGCCCGCCGTGCTGGCGACCGATTCGATGACAGAGCAGTACACGCCGCCGTGCTGGATTCCGGCCGGTTGCTGCAGGTCGGTGGTGACCGTCCACTGCGCGCGCACGCGGTCGGGGCCGAGTTCGAGGTATTCGAGTCCGATGAGGGCGTCGAATCCCTTGCCCAGTTGATCGGCCAGCGCGGCGGTGTCGCCGTGCCCGTCGCCGTTCGATGCCTGCTGCTGCCCGGAATCCACCATCGCACTCTCCATCGGATCGCTGTGCGCTCTCGCGGCGCACCCGCACTCCTGCCTACACGACGGGACGGGCGGCGGGGGAAGCAGGTGGGGCAAACGGATCGGCGGGCCTCACGCTTGTTCAGCGTGAGGCCTGCGCGGTCCGGTAGTTCGGTTCTCGGCGCCGGCGTTTCCGCTCGACGTCTGCCATGAGTATAGGCAAGGCTTCCCTAATTAAGCAAGCGCTTCCGCGCCTGACCCAGCCGACCGCAGTGCGGGCGCGTGATCCGGCCCTTCGAGCGAACCGGTACGCCGGCAGCCACGAAGGCGTCCAGGATGCCCTGACCGCGGCGCTGCGCGGCAGCCTCACCGCCACACGCGAGGATCGGCACGTACGTCGCGGCGCCGAGCACCGACTCCCCCACGAGCCCCCAGAATCGGGACGCATCGATCGGCGTCAGCCGGGCGATCGCGTCGAACACCGCGTGCAGCGACGTGAGACTGCGATGCACCGTCCAGAGCAGCAGTGCCCGCTCGCACGGCACGGTGACCGTCCGGGGCGCGCCGGCGTAGGGGTCGTCCGGCAGCACGCGCATGGTGTCGTCGGCGAGGCCCGCCCAGTCGATTCCCTCGTCACTGTCCATGTGGATCCACAGGTTCTCGAGCCCCGGGTCCCAGGCCCGCCCCTCCAGCACGACGAGGGCCGTGACACGCCCGACCACCGCGTGGATCAGCGCGGTGGCCACCTGCATCGCGGCGACGTCCGGGTCGGGGACGTCCTCGAGCGAACGCGCCCACATCCGGGGCACCCGGTCGCCGTCGAGGTCGCCGGCGAGCGACCACCACCTGCGTTTACCCTCGTCTGCCATCGTCGCGACCGCGTACATGCGCGGATACTCGGCGTTCAGCGCGCGAAGTCGTGTGCAGGACACGTCCAGTGCGGTCGCGGGGGCGGACAGGGTCGAAGTCACCGTGCACTCCAATCGGTCGGGATGGAACTCCACCAAACATAGGTGAGCCTAACCAAATATCAAGAGTTGACATCGTGTGATGTGGGGCACCCCCGCGAACCGTGGCACCCGGGACGCCCCGCCGGATGTGGCATCGGGGATAGGGTTCCGTAACCTAAGTAGTTGAATCAGTGCAGATCCCGTGCACAGGCACACACGTCAGGAGCTTCCCCCGCCAGTGACGACGACGAGACAGTTCGGCAGCGACATCCCGCACCTGCCGACCGACGAGCCCTACGGAAAGCGCGACGTTCCGCGCGGTCCCGCCCCGCTGTACCTCCGGGCACTCGCGGGAGTGCTCGACATCGGGATAGTGGCCATCCCGCTCGTTCTCGGGTGGTACATCGTCGACTCCCTCCGCGACGACAACGGCGGCGGGGAGGCCGACCGGGTCGTGTTCGGCGGCGCCGCCGTCGCGATCGCGCTGGGACTCGCCCTGTGGAACCGCGGATTCCGCGAAGGCAACACCGGGCAGAGTTCGGGCAAGGGCTGGGTCGGCCTCGTGACCCGCGACACCCACACCGGCGACGCGATCGGCCCGAAACGGTCGCTGCAACGGGCGTTCCGGCGCACCGGCACCGAGGTCGTCCGGGAAAGCACCGCCACCGACGAGGGATTCGCCGTCCGCGAGAGGGACGTCAGCGTCGCCGCGATCCGCCGGCGCCGGCTGATCGGTCTGGGCGTCCTCGTGATCCTGCTCGGACTGGTCCTGCTCGCCAGCGTCGCGGTCGGGGCGCGGCCGCTGTCGTTCGCGGAGATCTTCCACGCACTGTTCGATCCGGACGGCTCGCAGACCGACATCATCGTGCGGACGCTCCGCGGCCCGCGCACCGTGCTCGGCCTCGTCGTCGGAATGGCGCTCGGTGTCGCGGGCGCCCTCATCCAGGGGCACACCCGCAACCCGCTCGCCGACGCCGGACTCCTCGGCCTCAACGCCGGCGCCGCGTTCCTCGTCGTGCTGTCGATGTACCTGTTCGGGTTCAGCGCCCCCAGCGAATACCTGTGGTTCGCGTTCGCCGGATCCTTCGCGGCGAGCGTGATCGTGTTCGGGCTCTCGTCGATCGGCAACGGGGCGGCGAGCCCGCTGAGTCTGGCGCTGGCCGGCGCCGCCGTCGCGTTCTTCCTGCAGGCGATGACCAACGCGATCATCATCGTCGACCAGTCCAGCCTCGACTCCTACCGGTTCTGGGTGGTCGGGTCGGTGGCCGGCCGCGGCTTCGACGTGCTGTGGCAGGTGCTGCCGTTCCTGGTCCTCGGGCTGATCCTCGCCCTCGTCAGCACGCCGGGCCTGAACGTCCTCAGCCTCGGCGAGGACGTGGCCCGGTCGCTGGGCACCAACATCGCGGCCAGCCGTGCGCTCGGCATCGTCGCGATCACCCTCCTCACCGGTGCGGCCACCGCGGCATGCGGTCCGATCGCGTTCATCGGCCTCGTCGTCCCCCACGTCGCGCGGGCCATCACCGGCCCCGACTACCGGTGGCTGGTCCCCTACGCCGGGCTCCTCGGCGGCGTGATGCTCGTGACCGCCGACGTCATCGGACGGGTCGTGGTCCGGCCCGGTGAGTTGCAGGTGGGAATCGTGCTCGCCGTATTCGGGGCACCGTTCTTCATCGCGTTGGTTCGGCGCAGAAAGTTGGCAAGCCTGTGAGCACTCGAGACGACGTGCGCCCCGACCTCGGCGCCGTGCCTGCGGCCCGGGTGCCGGCCCGCCCCGCGTTCCGCCTCGGACCGATCTCCCTGGTCCTGCGCCCCCTCGGCATCGCCGTCAACGTCGCGCTGCTGGCGGCCCTGTTCCTGGTGCTGTGCCTCAACATCGGCCGCGGCGACTACCCGCTGTCGATCCCCGAGGTCACGCGGGTGCTGTTCGGCGGCGGCACGAAGGCCCAGAACTTCATCGTCATGGACCTCCGCCTGCCGCGGTCGCTGACCGGGGTGTTCATCGGCATGGCCCTCGGCCTGGCAGGCGCCATCACCCAGTCGATCGCCCGCAACGCCCTCGCCAGCCCCGACATCCTCGGCATCACGTCCGGTGCCAGCGCCGCCGCGGTCGCGCTGATCGTCCTCGGCGGCGGCGGCAGCTTCGTCGGCATCCTCGCCACCCTGGGGATCCCGCTGGCCGCTTTGGTCGGCGGACTCCTCACCGCCCTGGTCATCTATCTGCTCGCGTGGCGCGGCGGGGTGGAGGGGTACCGGCTGATCCTGATCGGCATCGGTGTCAACGCCATGCTCATCGCGGTCACCGGGTGGCTGCTGATCTCGGCGGACATCAACGACGCCTCGCGGGCCCAGGTGTGGCTCAACGGGTCCCTCAACGGCGCCTCCTGGAGTCAGGTGTGGCCCGTCACGATCGCCGTCGTCCTCGTCGGCGGCTACGCGGTGATCTCCTCGTTCACGATGGGCGCGCTGCGTCTCGGCGACGACAACGCCGTGTCGCTGGGGGTGCGGCTGCAGTGGTCGCAGGCCCGGCTGCTGCTCATGTCCGTCGCCCTCGCCGGCATCGCCACCGCCGCGGCAGGCCCGGTCGGATTCGTCGCGCTCGCCGCGCCGCAGGTGGCGCTGCGACTGGTGCGGTCCGCCGGTCCGCCACTCATCGCGTCGGCGCTGACCGGCGCCGTGCTCGTGGTGGGCAGCGACGTCGTCGCCCGCACCATCCTGCCCGTCGAACTGCCCGTGGGTATCGTCACCTCGGCACTCGGTGGCCCATTCCTGCTCTATCTGCTGGTTCGCAACAATCGGAAGGTCTCGGCATGACCGTGCAGACTGACTCTCGACTGATCGCCGACAACCTGAGCCTCGGGTACGGCGACCGGGTCATCGTCGACCACCTGAACCTCGAGGTGCGGACCGGGGTGATCACCACCGTGATCGGGCCGAACGGCTGCGGCAAGTCCACGCTGTTGCGCGCGCTGGGGCGACTCTTGAAGCCGCGCAACGGTTCGGTGCTGCTGGACGGCAAGGCCATCGGGTCGATGCGCACCAAGGACGTCGCCCGCACCCTCGGCATGCTCCCGCAGGCGCCGGTGGCCCCCGAGGGCCTCACCGTCGCCGACCTGGTGGCCCGCGGCAGGCACCCGCACCAGTCGTGGCTGCGGCAGTGGTCCTCCGACGACGAGGGCGAGGTCGCCGAGGCGCTCGCCCTGACCGGGGTGTCCGACCTCGCGGACCGCCCCGTCGACCAGCTGTCCGGTGGTCAGCGTCAGCGGGCGTGGATCTCGATGGCCCTCGCGCAGGGAACCGACATCCTGCTGCTCGACGAGCCCACCACCTACCTGGACCTGGCGCATTCCGTCGAGGTCCTCGACCTGGTCGACCGGATGCACGAGGAACTGGGCCGCACGGTGGTGATGGTGCTGCACGACCTCAACCTCGCGATCCGCTACAGCGACCAGCTGATCGTCATGCGGGACGGCACCATCGTCGCGTCCGGCGCGCCGAAGGACGTCATCTCCGCCGAACTGCTGCTTGAGGTGTTCGGCCTGGAGGCCGCGGTCATCGCCGACCCGGTGTCCGACCGCCCGCTGGTGGTGCCGATCGGCACCCGCCACGTGTACGGCGCGATCGGCGGACCGGACGCGAAGTAGCGGCCGTCAGCGCCGCCCGCCGATCATCGTCCGCACCAGCCGGTAACTCTGCCCCAGCGACACCGTCGGCAGGTACGCCCTGCCGACGGCGTTGCCGATGCTGGGGAGGGCGGCCGGGTCGGCGAACGTCATGTGCATGGCCACGTACCGGGGCTGGAACTTCGACTTGAACGCCAGCAGCGAACGGAACCCGTACACCGGTTCCAGGGTGCGGCCGAGCAGATCGAGCACGCTGTCCATCACCGCCGACAGGCTCGACGACTCCGACCGTTCCCGCTCGTCGGCGTCGCCGTCCGGTTGCTCGACCTTCGCGAGCGGGGCGCCGGACAGGCTCAGGAACTGGGCCCCTTCCTCCTCCAGTTTCAGTGCCGCGGACGCGATGAGGAACTCCATCGCCGGCCGGAACCCTTCGGCCCGCCGCCGCATGAAGTCGAGGGTCCAGCCGACCACCCGCCCGTCCTGGTACACCGGCAGCCAGGACGTGATGCCGTGGACGGTGCGGTCCTCGTCGACGGCGATGAGGCAGCGGACCTCCGGGTCGTCGACCTCGTCGAGTCCGCCGAGTGTGAAACCCATTTCGGGCATGCCCTTGTCGGCCACCCATTCCTCGGAGATCGCGGTGATCTGATCGGTGATCGCCCGGGGGGCGCTGGGGAAGCTGACCCATTCGGCGGTGATCCCCGATTTCTTCGCCTTGTTCAGGGCGGTGCGGACGTCCTGGAACCGTTTGCCGGTGAACGCGATCTGCCCCAGATCCAGCACCGTCTCCTCCGCGACCTGGATGCCGCTCCAGCCGAGAGCGTCGGTGATGTCGCGGACCTCACCGGTCACCGAGTAGAAGCACGGAATCCAGCCGTTGGCGGCGGCGAACTCGGCGAAGTGTTCGACGGTGTCCCGCAACCGGTCCGGTGGGCCGACCGGGTCGCCGGTGGTCAGGGCGACACCGGCGATGACCCGGTACGCGACGTAGCTGGTGCCGTCGGCGGAGAACCAGTAGTTGTTGCCGCGCCACGTCGTCATCCAGGACAGCGGGCTCCCGCTCCCCGACTTCAGGAGGGCCCGGGCGCGTTCGGTGGACTTCGAGTCCGAGCCGATGGCGGGGCTGAGGAATGTCGCGGCGACCAGCGCGCAGAGGGCGACCCAGAACACCACCCCGGTCCACTCGTACAGCAGCGTCGCGGGGATGCTCTCCGGCAGCAGCCGCGGGTCGAGCCATTGCAGGTACACGGGCGGGATCAGCCGCTCCGGGAAGTCGGCCAGCAGCGTCGTCGTTCCCGGCCGGGGGTCGAACCCGTGCCGCGCCCACAATCCGCCCAGGACGTAGAGGACGGCGAGACCGGCGACCAGCGCCACCAGGACGCCCGCCAGCCGCCGGTACGTCCCGGCCGGGGCGGAGACGTCGAAGAACCGCCGGGTCGCGAGCAGCACGACCAGGATCGCCAGCGGGGTCAGGAACGGCACCAGCGTCCGGTACAGGTTCGGGTCGGCGAGACCGTAGAACAGGGAGTCCTCGTCGAGGGAGTCGACGAACCGGACCGCGAAGTTCAGCAGCGACAGCACCAGCAGGACGACCTGGGCGATCACCGACGCCACCCACGCGAAGCGACGGCCCCGTCGGAGGCCGTCGCTGAGGGTGAGCAGGAACAGGGACGGCATCAGACTCAGCAGGGTCGGCCCGACCCCGGACAGGCGCAGTTCGAGCAGCCCGCGCCGGCATTCGGGGTCCGCCGCCGACACCTCGCACAGGTCGCGGACCTCGCCGGCCGTGTACGGCACGCCGCGGAACAGGTCGCGCAGCACGGCGAGCGGCCCGACCGCCTCCGCGGACAGCGCGGCGATCATCGGACCGATCGCGCTGGCCGCCACCACGATCGCGACGAGCACCCGGCCCTCCCGCTGGGTGCCCGCGATCCGCTCGCCGCGGGCGGAGCGGCCGACGATCCAGCGGCCGATCACCAGCCCCACCACAGCCGCGGCCAGCCGGACCACGTCCTGCAGCGACCCGCTGAACAGCGCCAGGGTGATCGTGAACGCGAGGACTCCGACGCGGATCCGCCGCCGCCACAGCGTGCCCATGTTGGAACTGGCCACCATCGCGGCGCCGACGATCCAGGTGCTCGGGCCGACGGCCATCCCCACGTGCAGCCGGAAACCCCAGTTCGCGTCGACGACCTTCGCGACCGCGGCCACCGACAGCGCCAGCAACCCGCCGAGCACCTGGGTGGCGACCGCGGCCAGGGTGAACCGCGCCGACCCCATCCGGCGTTCCAGCGGCGCGGCCACCACCAGGAGCAGCACGGTCGTCGACAGGTACGCCAGGACGTCGTCGCCCCACAGCCCGGCGGTGAGCAGCGTCCACACCCAGCCGTTCTGGAACGCCCGGATCCCGATCGCGACGTGCTGGGACAGGTCGTGGGAGGGCCCGCCGATCACGCTGGACGTGGCGATCGCCAGAATCCAGATCGCAACCAGTAGCGAGATGCTGACCGGCGCGCCCCGCACCCCGCCCCAGACCCGTTCCGCGGCCCGCCCCGTCCGACCCTTGACCCTCGCTGCCATACCGTGTCCGGTTGCCGCGCTGTCGTCGGTCTTCATCCGCCAGGTCCCCACTCTCTCCGCGATGTCGAGAACGAAAGCTTGCCCGGCGGGTCGGCCGCTAGCCAACCCGACCGTAATCCACCCGTTCGGACTATGGCCAATACCACACGCCGTGACGCAGTTTTACTACTACCAGTAGTACGTATCTGCGTCGTCGTATCCGTAGAATCGATTTATGGCTGGACTCGGCGAACTCGAACGCGCAGTGATGGATCACCTGTGGTCCACTTCGGAACCGCAGACGGTACGRCAGGTGCACGAGGCACTGGCGGCACGCCGTGAACTCGCGTACACCACTGTCATGACAGTGCTTCAGCGGCTGGCGAAGAAGCACCTCGTCATCCAGCAGCGCGACGACCGCGCCCACCGGTACCTGCCGGTGCACCAGCGTGAGGAACTCGTCGCGAGCCTCATGGTGGACGCCCTGCAGCAGGCCGACAAGTCCGGCAGCCGCGCCGCCGCACTCGTGCACTTCGTCGGCCAGGTCGGCGCCGACGAGGCCGACGCGCTCCGCGAGGCCCTCGCCGCGCTCGAGGCCAAGGAACGGACCACCGGAGACAATCAGTCGGGAACCGTTCGCGCCGGCTGACGTTCGTCATGCATGATGAGTAGGACATGGACGCCACCACCGCGCTGGTATTCGGAGTACTCGCACTTCTTCTCGCAGGGCCTGTCCCTGCGCTGCTGAGTCGAGCCCGATGGCCGCATCACGCCCCCCGAGCAGCACTCGTGCTGTGGCAGGCAATCGCCCTCGCCGCGGTCCTGTCCGCGTTCAGTTCGGGACTCGCGATCGCCAGCCAGCTCCTCGTCCCCGGACCGGACGGCCGCCCCACCACCGCACCGGTCGCCGAGATCGACGCCCTCGGCCTGCCGCTGTGGCTGCTGTACGTGGTGGTGTTCGCGCTGACCCTCCTCGTCRGGGCCAAACTGATCTTCGCGATCGTGCAGGTCGGTGTCCGCACCCGGCGTCGGCGCGCCCGGCACCGCATGCTCGTCGACCTCCTCGACCGCTGCGACTCGTCGTCCCCGCTCGCCCGCACCCCCGACCTGCGGGTCCTCGACGTCACCGAGCCCATCGCCTACTGCCTGCCCGGGCTGCGGCAGAGGGTGGTGCTGAGCCAGGGCACGTTCACCAGCCTCGACGACGCGGAGATCACCGCGATCCTCACCCACGAGCGGTCCCACCTGCGGGCCCGGCACGACCTCGTCCTCGAGGCCTTCACCGCCGTCAACGCCGCCTTCCCCACCGTGGTGCGCAGCAAGTCCGCGCTTGGATCGGTGCAGCTGCTGGTGGAGATGCTCGCCGACGACTCCGCCGTCCGCGCCACCGGGCCGACCGCACTGGCTCGCGCACTCGTCGCCTGCTCGGGGTCGGTCGCCCCGAAGGGTGCCATGGCCGCCGGCGGTCCCAGCACCCTGCTGCGGGTGCAGCGCCTGGCGTCCACGGAACAGGGCACCCGGGTCGCGCTCGCCGCCTACGCGGCGTCCGTGGCCATCCTCGTGGTGCCGACCATCGCCGTCGCCGTCCCCTGGCTCACCGAGCTGAGTCGGTTGTTCAGCGCCGTATAGTCGCCCACCTCACAGTCCGCCGGGTTCGATAACCGGGTGCCCCGTCGCGTACACTGGTCGGCGGTCGCCACTGCGGCCCATCAACACTGAAACGGCACACAGCCCAATTCCCCGCACTTCCGCGAATGGATTGACCAGGTGACATGTGCCCTGGCTCGTCCCTTTGTGCGTGCTGCATGACAGCCCCCGCTCCGCGACGCGCCCTATGCCCGGAGAGGTATTTGCGTGACCAACGCTGTCCAGACGACGTCTGCCCCACTAGAGCAGACCGAGACCGAAACCCCTGATCAGAACGCCACCGTGACGTTCGCGGAGATCGGCCTGCCCGCACCCCTGGTGCAGGCCCTCGCCCGCAACTCCATCACGGTCCCGTCGCCGATCCAGGCGCTGGCCGTCCCCGATGCGCTGGCCGGCACCAACGTGCTCGGCCGCGCACAGACCGGATCGGGCAAGACCCTCGCATTCGGCCTGCCGATGCTCACCCGCCTGTCCCGGCACGAGGACCGGCCCGCACCCAAGCGTCCCCGCGCGCTGGTGCTCGTCCCCACCCGTGAACTCGCGTTCCAGGTGGTCGACTCCCTCAACTCGTACGCCGGGGCCATGGGACTGACCGTCCGCCCCGCCGTCGGCGGCACCCCGTTCACCAAGCAGGTCGACCAGCTGCGCCGCGGCGTCGACATCCTCGTCGCCACCCCCGGCCGGCTGAACGACCACCTGCGTCAGGGCACCTGCATCCTCGACTCCATCGAGATCACCGCGCTCGACGAGGCCGACCAGATGGCCGACATGGGCTTCCTGCCCGAGGTCCGGGCCATCCTCGGCGAGACCCCGGCCGACGGCCAGCGTCTCCTGTTCTCCGCCACCCTCGACCGTGAGGTGCAGTCGCTGGTCCGCCARTTCCTGCCCGACCACGTGCAGCACTCCACCGAGGACGGTCGCGCCAGCGTCGACACGATGGAGCACTACGTGCTGCTCGTCGATCGCGGCCAGAAGGACAACGTTCTCGCCGAAATCGGTGCCCGCGACGGCCGCACGATCATGTTCGCCCGCACCAAGCTCGGCTGCGAGGGCATCACCGACCGCCTCCGCGCGGTGGGCATCGCCGCCGAGGCCCTGCACGGCGGCAAGGCGCAGAACCAGCGCACCCGGGTCCTCGAACGCTTCAAGAACGGCCGCACCCCGGTGCTCGTCGCCACCGACGTCGCCGCCCGCGGCATCCACGTCGACGGCATCGACCTGGTCGTGCACGTCGATCCGCCCGCCGACCACAAGGACTACCTGCACCGCGCAGGCCGGACGGCCCGCGCAGGCGAGAAGGGCACCGTCGTCGCGATCGTGCTCCCCAACCAGAAGCGCACGTTCCGCCGCCTGACCGGCATGGCGGGTGTCGACGCCACCGCCGTGCCCGTCACCCCCGGCTCGGAGAAGCTGGCCAGCATCACCGGCGCCAAGGCGCCCAGCGGAGAACCGGTGCGCGACACCTACTCCCGCGGCGAGCGCGGCGGCGACCGCAAGTTCGGTGACCGCGGGCCCCGCCGCGAAGGGGGGTACGCCGGCCGCGACGGCGGCGGGTACCGCGGCAACCGCGGCTTCGACGGTCGCGGCTCCTCCGACCGGGGCGGCCCCCGCCGCGACGCCGGTGAGCGCAGCTACGGTGACCGCCCGTCGGGTGGTCGCAGCTTCGAGGGCCGCGGCAACGAGGGCCGGAGTTACGAGGGGCGGGGTTACGAAGGGCGCGGCCCGCGCCGCGACCAGACCGACAACCGGTCCGGCGGCTACCGGGGCGACCGCCCCCAGCGTGACGGCGACAACCGCGGTGGGTACCGCGGTGACCGCGACAACCGGACGTTCTCCGATCGGGCTCCGCGCCGCGACTTCGGGGACAGCGCACCCCGGCGCGACTACGGGGACCGCGGCGACAGCCACCGCGGTTCCGGCGAGCGCAGCTTCGACCGCAGCGCACCGCGCCGCGACTTCGGCGACAACCGCGGCGCCGCAGGCGGGTTCCGCCGGGACGATCGGCGGGACGATCGGCGCCCCGCAGCCACGTCGGAGCGGCGTCCCGCGTCGACCGGCGGCGGGTTCCGCAGCCGTACCGACCGTCGCTCCTACGACGGCTTCGACGGCCCGCGCCGTGAGCGCCGCAGCTGATCGAACGATGCCGTGACACGAAGGCCGGCCGTCGCATGTGCGACGGCCGGCCTTCGTGTGTTTGGCTTAGCCGGTCGAGCTTTTCGTAGCCGCCGATTTCACTACCGCCGAGCGAGAGGGAATGCTGTATCCATGACTATCGACAACACTGAGGGTGCCCGCGCGCAGATCGGCGTCACGGGACTGGCCGTCATGGGCTCGAACATCGCCCGCAACTTCGCCCGGCACGGTCACACGGTCGCGCTGCACAACCGCAGCATCGCCAAGACCGACGCCCTCATCGAGGAGCACGGCAGCGAAGGTGACTTCGTCCGCACGGAGACGATCGAGGAGTTCGTGGCAGCGCTGCAGAAGCCGCGCCGCGTGCTGATCATGGTCAAGGCCGGCGACCCCACCGACGCCGTCATCGAGGAACTCGCCTCGGCGATGGAGCCCGGTGACATCATCATCGACGGCGGCAACGCCCTGTACACGGACACGATCCGGCGCGAGGCTTCCCTCCGGGACCGTGGCCTGCACTTCGTCGGTGCCGGCATCTCCGGCGGCGAGGAGGGCGCGCTGAACGGCCCGTCGATCATGCCGGGCGGACCGAAGGAGTCCTACCAGGCCCTGGGCCCGCTGCTCGAGTCGATCGCCGCGCAGGTCGACGGCACCCCCTGCTGCACGCACATCGGCCCCGACGGGTCCGGGCACTTCGTGAAGATGGTCCACAACGGCATCGAGTACGCCGACATGCAGCTGATCGGCGAGGCGTACAACCTGTTCCGCGACGCCCTCGGCTACGACGCCGACCAGGTCGCCGACGTGTTCACCGAGTGGAACGCGGGCGACCTCGAAAGCTACCTCGTCGAGATCACCGCCGAGGTGCTGCGGCAGAAGGACGCGAAGACCGGCAAGGCCCTCGTCGACGTGATCGTCGACGCCGCGGAGCAGAAGGGCACCGGCCGATGGACCGTCAAGTCCGCCCTCGACCTCGGTGTCCCCGTCACCGGCATCGCCGAGGCCGTGTTCGCCCGTGCCCTGTCCGGTGCCCGCGAGCAGCGCAAGGCCGCGGTCGGTCTCGCGTCCGGTCAGCTGGCCGACAAGCCCGCCGACGCCGCCCAGTTCACCGAGGACATCCGGCAGGCCCTGTACGCGTCGAAGGTCGTGGCCTACGCGCAGGGATTCGACCAGATCGCGGCAGGCAGCGCCGAATACGACTGGAACCTGCACCCCGCCGACCTCGCGACGATCTGGCGTGGCGGCTGCATCATCCGCGCCCGGTTCCTCAATCGCATCAAGGACGCGTACGACGAGAACCCGAAGCTGCCGAGCCTGATCCTGGCCCCGTACTTCCGGGACGCCATCGAGACGGCCATCGACAGCTGGCGCCGCGTGGTGTCCACCGCCACCCTGCTGGGGATCCCGGTGCCGGCGTTCGCGTCCTCGCTGTCCTACTACGACGCCCTGCGCGCCGAGCGGCTGCCCGCCGCCCTGACGCAGGGGCAGCGGGACTTCTTCGGCGCCCACACCTACGAGCGGGTCGACGCCGAGGGCAAGTTCCACACCCTCTGGAGCGGTGACCGCAGCGAAGTGCAGGCCTGACCCTCCCCGATCGACCGTCCCCGGCCGTGACGTACCCCGTGTACGTCACGGCCGAGGCGTCGGAGGCCCCGCGCTCGAGGCGGTAGCCTTCTCGATATGCCCGACGACGAGTTCTCCTCGCCCGCACCGGTGGGTGAGACGTTCCTCGCGCTCGGTCTCCCCGCGGTGATGACCCACGCCCTCGACCGCGGCGGCATCGCCGCGCCGTTCCCGATCCAGGCGGCCACCATTCCCGACGTCCTCACGGGCCGGGACGTGCTGGGCCGGGCGCCGACCGGGTCGGGAAAGACCCTCGCGTTCGGGTTGCCGATGCTCGTGCGGCTCAAGGGCGCCGCCAGCAGGCGCGGGTACCCGCGCGGCGTCGTGCTGGTGCCCACCCGCGAGCTGGCTGTGCAGATCGAACGCGCACTGGACGAGCCGGCCCTGTCGGTGGGGTTGCGGGTGGCGAACGTCGTCGGCGGGGTTCCGATCAAACGGCAGGTCGAGACGCTGTCGCGGGGTGTCGACCTGCTGATCGCGACGCCGGGGCGCCTCGCCGACCACCTGTCGCAGGGCTCGGTGTCCCTCGACGACGTGACGGTGCTGGCCCTCGACGAGGCCGACCACATGGCGGACCTGGGGTTCCTGCCGCAGGTCACGGCAATCCTCGACAAGACGCCGGCCGGGGGGCAGCGGCTGCTGTTCTCGGCGACCCTCGACGGGGAGGTCGACACCCTCGTGCGCCGGTACCTGCACGACCCGGTGACGCATTCGACGGCGCCGGTCGCGGCGGCGGTGCCGACGATGCGGCACCACCTGCTGTACGTCGACCGGCAGGACAAGTATTCCGTTGTGGCACATATCGGTTCACGGTCGGGGCGGACGTTGATGTTCGTGCGCACCAAGTACGGTGTGGACCGGGTGGCGCAGGAACTGCACGCCGCCGGCATCGCGGCCGGGGCCCTGCACGGCGGCAAGGCGCAGAACAACCGCACCCGCACCCTGGAGTCGTTCGCCGACGGCACCACCCCGGTCCTGGTGGCCACCGACGTGGCGGCCCGCGGCATCCACGTGGACGGCATCACGCTCGTCGTGCACGTCGATCCGCCCACCGAGGCCAAGGACTACCTGCACCGGGCGGGGCGCACCGCCCGCGCGGGCGAGTCCGGGGTGGTGGTCACCCTTGTCACCGAGGACGAGCGGGCCGCGGTCGAGAAGCTGACCCGCAAGGCCGGTCTCGACGTCACCGGCACCCCGGTGCGGCCGGGTGACCGGGTGCTGGCCGAGCTCACCGGGGCCCGCCGTCCCACCGGGAAGGCCGTCCCCGCACCGGACACCCGGGCGCAGGCGCAGGACACCCCGAAGAAGGGCAGGCAGGCGCACGACCCCGCGGGTCGCGCCGCCCGCCGCGGCAGGCCCGGCGACGGCGGAGCGGCCCGGTCGGGTGCGCGCCGCGGCCGGAAACCCGGACCTGCGTCAACTCCCCACGGACACCGCAACCGCGGGGCACACTGAGAGGCATGTCCCTGCCGTTCGCGTCGGTCGTGTGCGCGCTGATCGCGGCGCTGCTGTTCGCGTGCGCGTCGGTCGCGCAGCAGAGTGCCGCGTCCGAGGTCCCCGAGGACGCCGCGTTCCTGGCCACCCTGCTGCGCAGTCCCCGCTGGTGGGCCGGCATCGTCGGGGACGGCGGCGGCTACGTGATGCAGGCGGTGGCGCTGGCGCTGGGGTCGGTGCTCGTGGTGCAGCCGCTGCTGGTGACGGCGCTGCTGTTCGCGTTGCCGCTGTCGGCGAAGTTCTCCGGGTACCGGCTCAGCCGCACCACGTGGGCCCTCGCCGTCGCGCTGGCCGTGGCGCTCGCGATCTTCCTGGTGATCGGCGACCCCACCGAGGGGAACATCGACGCCCCGTTCCGGGAATGGGTGGTGCCCCTCGGCATCCTGCTCGCCGTGGTGGCGGCCGCGGCCRCGGCGGGGATGACGAAGATCGACCCCGGGTGGCGGGCCCTGCTGCTCGGCGGGGCGGGCGGCATCCTGTATGGGGTGGCGGTCGCGTTCACCAAGTACGTCGTCGAACTCGTCCCCCGCGGGTTGTGGGCGGTGCTGAGCAGCTGGCAGGCGTGGGCGCTGGTCGCCGCCGGGCTGGCCGGGGTGTATCTGCAGCAACGCGGCTTCCAGGTGGGGCCGCTGTCCGCGTCGCTGCCCGCGCTGACCATCGCCGAACCGCTCGCCGCCGTGTTCCTCGGCATGACCGTCCTCGACGAACGCCTGCGGGTCGCAGGACCCGGACTGGTGGTGGTCGGCTGCTCGGTCGCGGTGATGCTGGTGGCCACGATCGGACTGTCCAGGTCGCAGGCTCAGCGGACATCCGGCATCGCCGCAATTTCCCCGGTATCGTCCTGAAATGTGCAGTTCCTCGACGGGCATCGCCCTCCCTATGACCTGACGTACGACGACGTGTTCCTGGTGCCCAACCGCACCGAGGTCACGTCGCGATTCGACGTCGACCTGGCCACCGCCGACGGTTCGGGCACCACCATCCCGATCGTCGTCGCGAACATGACGGCGGTGTCCGGGCGCCGCATGGCCGAAACCGTCGCCCGCCGTGGTGGTCTGGTGGTCCTCCCGCAGGACCTTCCCGCCCGTGCCGTCGCGGAGACCGTGGCCTTCGTCAAGAGCAGGCACCTGGTCGCCGACACCCCGGTCACCCTCGGCCCCGACGCCGCCGTGTCCGACGCGCTGGCGCTGCTGCCGAAGCGGGCGCACGGCGCCGTCGTCGTCGTCGAGGACGACCGCCCCGTCGGTGTCGTCACCGAGGCCTCCTGCGCGGACGTCGACCGGTTCGCGCGGCTGCGCGCGGTGGCGCTGACCGACTTCGTCACCGCCCCCGACTCCGCGTCGCCGCGGGAGGTGTTCGAACTCCTCGACGGCACGCACGACTCCCTCGCCGTGATCGTGCACCCGGACGGCACCCTCGCCGGTGTCCTCACCCGCACCGGCGCCATCCGGGACGGCATCTACCAGCCCGCCGTCGACGGCAACGGGAAGCTGCGGGTGGCCGCGGCCGTCGGCGTCAACGGCGACGTCGCCGCGAAGGCGCGCGCCCTCGTCGATGCCGGGGCCGACCTGCTGGTCGTCGACACCGCGCACGGCCACCAGCAGAAGATGATCGACGTCCTCGGCGCACTGAAGAAGGCCGATCTCGGGGTGCCGCTGGTCGCAGGCAACGTCGTGTCCGCCGCCGGCACCCGGGACCTGATCGACGCGGGCGCCGACATCGTGAAGGTCGGGGTCGGGCCGGGCGCGATGTGCACCACCCGGATGATGACGGGGGTGGGCAGGCCGCAGTTCTCCGCCGTCGAGGAATGCGCCGCGCAGGCCCGCGCGATGGGTGCGCACGTGTGGGCGGACGGAGGCGTCCGTCACCCCCGCGACGTGTCGCTCGCCCTGGCCGCGGGCGCGGCGAACGTGATGATCGGATCGTGGTTCGCCGGCACCTACGAGTCGCCCGGCGACCTGCGCGTGGACCAGTCCGGCAACGCGTACAAGGAGAGCTTCGGGATGGCCTCCAAGCGCGCGGTCGCGGCGCGCACCGCCACCGACACCGCCTTCGACCGGGCCCGGAAAGGGCTGTTCGAGGAGGGTATTTCGAGTTCCCGGATGCGCTTGGACCCGGAGCGTCCCGGCGTCGAGGACCTGATCGACCACATCTGTTCCGGGGTGCGCAGCACCTGCACGTACGCGGGCGCGCGGACGCTGGCGGAACTGCACGAGCGGGCCGTTCTCGGTGTGCAGTCGGCCGCCGGGTTCGCGGAGGGTCGCCCGCTGCCGGCCGGCTGGTGAGGACTGCATCCTGAAGTGCCGGAGGGTGTCCTGTTCCACGGAACCGGACATCCCCCGGTATCATGGGTCGCTCAACCACACCAGTTCTCGGCGCCGGACCCGTCCGGGCCGTCGAGGCCGAACGAGAGGACTCCGGTGCCCGCGGCACCCACATACGCAGCAAGCGCTCCACCCGCCGTCTCCGGGAGTGTCGTCCCCTCCTGCTCCGTGGAATCGGACTCCGATTCCGCCGGTTCGGAGGGCTCCTCTATCGAGCCGGGTGACAAACCCGGCGACCCCCGTTCCTCCGCCCGGCGGCGATGACCGATGGACATCGCGCTCAGCATTCTCGCCCTGCTCGGCTTTCTCGCCCTGACCGCGGGTACCGCGTTGTTCGTGGCGGCCGAGTTCTCCCTCACCGCCCTCGAACGCAGCACCGTCGACGCGCACGCCCGCACCGGTGACCGGCGGGCCCGGCAGGTGCAGCACGCGCACCGCACCCTGTCGTTCCAGTTGTCGGGGGCCCAGCTCGGCATCACCATCACCACGCTGATCACCGGCTACCTGTCCGAACCGGTCCTGGCACGCTTCATCACCCCGGTGCTGTCCGCGATCGGCTTCAGTGAATCTGCCGCTGCGGCAACGTCTTTGGTGATCGCCCTGATTCTCGCGACCTCGTTCTCGATGGTGTTCGGCGAACTCGTGCCGAAGAACCTCGCCATCGCGCACCCCTTGCCCACGGCGCGGGCGACGGCCGGGATGCAGGCCGCGTTCTCGCTGATCTTCAAATGGGCCATCAACGGGCTCAACGGAAGCGCGAACTGGCTGGTGCGACGCCTCGGCATCGAACCGGCCGAGGAGTTGCGGTCCGCGCGGTCCCCGCAGGAACTCGGTTCGCTCGTGCGGACGTCCGCGCAGCGCGGCGCCATCGACAAGGGCACGGCGCTGCTGGTCAACCGCTCGCTGCGCTTCGGCGAACGCACCGCGGAGGAACTGATGACCCCGCGCGTGAAGATCGAGACCCTGTCCACCACGGACACGGTGGCCGATCTGATCGACACCGCCGCCCGCACCGGGTTCTCCCGCTTCCCCGTCGTCGACGGCGACCTGGACGACGCCGTCGGCATCGTCCACATCAAGCACGCGTTCGCGGTGACCGCGCAACGCCGCCGCACCACCCGCCTCAACACGCTGGCCCAGAAGGTGCCGGTGGTGCCGTCCAGCCTCGACGGCGACGCGCTGATGGAACGGATCCGGTCCGACGGCATGCAGGTCGCGTTCGTCGTCGACGAATACGGCGGCACCGCCGGGATGGTCACCATGGAGGACCTGATCGAGGAAATCGTCGGCGACGTCCGCGACGAGCACGACGAACCGGAGATCGACGTCCAGCGGATCGGCGACAGCTGGTCCTGCTCCGGGCTGCTGCGCGTCGACGAGGTGTCCGAGACCACCGGCTACACCGCCCCCGAGGGGGAATACGAAACCCTCGGCGGTCTCGTGCTCACCGAACTCGGGCGGATCCCCGACGAGGGCGACGAGGTGCAACTCCCGCTGGCCGAGGGCGCGCACGACCCCGGCGGCCGGTGGGTGGCCACCGTGACCCACATGGACGGCCGGCGCATCGACCGGGTGCTGCTCACCCCGAAACCCGATCGGACCACCGGCACCGGCAGCGAGGAGGACGACGATGAGTGACCTCTTCGGTGTGCTGCTCACGTTCGTGCTGCTCGCGGGCAACGCCTTCTTCGTCGGCGCCGAGTTCGCGCTGATCTCGGCGCGCCGCGACCGGCTCGAGGCCCTCGAATCGCAGGGCAAGAAACGCGCCCGCACCGTGATCCTCGCGGGCGAGAACCTGTCGCTGATGCTGGCCGCCGCGCAGCTCGGCATCACCATCTGCTCGATCCTGCTCGGCAAGGTCGCCGAACCGGCGATCGCGCATCTCCTCGAGGTCCCGCTGCACGCGGTCGGGCTGCCCGCCGGGCTGCTGCACCCGATCGCGTTCACGATCGCGCTGGCGCTCGTCGTGGTGCTGCACATCCTGCTCGGTGAGATGGTGCCGAAGAACATCGCCCTGGCGGGCCCGGAGCGGACGGCGATGCTGCTGGTCCCGGTGCACCTGGTGTTCATCAAGCTGGCCCGGCCGCTGATCTCGTTCTACAACCTGTGCGCCAACCTGACGCTGCGGTTGCTGCGGGTGGAGCCGAAGGACGAACTCGACGTCACCGTGTCGGCGGTGGAACTGTCCGAGATGATCGGCGAATCCCGGTCCGAGGGGCTGATCGACGCGGAGGAGCACCGCCGGCTCACCCAGGCGCTGGAGACCACGGACCGCACCGTCACCGAGGTGATGATCCCGCTCAGCGAGGCACGGACCATACCCCTGACGGAGGGTGGTACCCGGCTCGGCGCCATCGAGCAGGCCGTCGTCGAGACCGGCTACTCCCGGTACCCGGTGCGCGCCGAGGACGGGTCGCTGGTCGGGTATCTGCACCTGAAGGACGTGCTCGACGACATCCTCGACGAGGAGGCCGGACCCGACACCCTGATTCCGCGGTCGGACATCCGCCCGCTGCCGCGGATGTCGACCACCACCCCGCTCGCGGAGGCACTGGCGAGTCTGCGCCGCGCCAGCTCCCACCTGGGGGCGGCGGCGGACCCGTCGGGGCAGATCGTCGGCATCGTCGCCCTCGAGGACCTCGTCGAGGAATACGTGGGCACCGTCCGCGACGGCACCCACCGGAACAACGGCGTCAATCCGGGACAGCGAACGAGCTGATCGGATGAACGTTCTGGACGCGTCGGAATGGATCCCTCGCCGCGACCGGCACCGGGCGAGGGTGTCCGCGCTGATCGGGCCGCACCTCGAGCGGCGGGACCGCGGGGCGACCCACCCGGTGAACGACTTCCTGTTCACCTATTACAGCTACCGGCCGAACCAGCTGCTCCGCTGGCACGCCGGGTGGGGCACCGTCCTCGCCGGCGCGGACGAGTACGCCGACCTCCGCGGCTATCACCGCGCCGACGGCGGTGTCACCGTCGACCCGGAGTTCCTGCGGCGCCGCGCGGACACGGTCGCGTTCACTGCCCGACTGATGGAGGCGACCGGTGGGCGGCCCCCGCACCTGTCCTGCTTCGGCCTGCACGAGTGGGCGATGGTGTACCGGTCCGAGGAGGTGCGGCACGGCGGCGTGCCGCTGCGGCTCGGGGCGGGCGGCACCGACTCCGTGGTGGAGTCGCTGCAACTGCGCTGCACCCATTACGACGCGTACCGCTTCTTCACCCCGGCCGCCGAACCCCGGAACAGCGTGCCGCTGACCCGGGCCGACCAGCTCGGCCGGGAGCAGCCCGGGTGCCTGCATGCGTCGATGGATCTGTACAAGTACTGCTACAAGCTCGCGCCGATGATCGACTCGGACCTGACCGTCGACTGCTTCGAACTGGCGCTTGCCGCACGGGAACTCGACATGCGGGCCAGCCCGTACGACCTGAGCGGATACGGCTACACCCCGATCCCGATCGAGACCCCGCACGGCCGCGCCGAATACGTCCGGGAGCAGGCCGCGCTGGCCGCCCGCGCCGCACCGCTGCGTGCCGCGTTGCACGACCGGTGCCGCCGGTTGCTCGCCGCCGTGGGGCCGTGACTCCCCCGGTGCCCGTCCACGCCGGGGACTACCTGGCGGCCCGCCTCCCCGTGTACGCGGTGGCGGCGGGCTCGCTGACCGCCCTCACCGGCGCCGTCGACCGGTTCGACCGCGCGCACGGCCGCGACCCCCGGCAGTGGCGGCTCGACCCCGAGCGGATCGCCGCGTCGTTCGCGAGCGACCGTCTGCTGCGGTTGTCGGGCGCCCCGGTGTCCGGTTTCGCGGAGCTGTCGGGGTTCTTTCCGGCGTCGGACGGCTGGGTGCGGACCCACGCCAACTACCCGCACCACCGCACCCGGCTGCTGTCGGCGCTCGACCTGTCCGCCGACGCCGGCCGGGACGCGGTGGCCGCCCGGATCGGGACCCTCACCGCCGCCGAGATCGAGGATCGGGCCGCCGCCGCGCAGGCCGTCGCGGTGCGGGTGCGGACCGCGGCGGAGTGGGCGGCGAGCCCGCAGGGGGCGGCCGCCGCGGCCGGCGACCTCGTGTCCACCGTGGTGCACGCCGCCGGGCAGCGCTCCCGCATCGTTCCCGGTCCGGGACCGTTGGCGGGGGTGCGGGTTCTGGACCTGACCCGGGTGATCGCGGGCCCCGTCGCCACCCGCACGCTGGCGCTGCTCGGCGCCGAGGTGCTGCGGATCGATCCCCCGTCGCTCCCCGAGATCGTCGTGCAGCACCGCGACACCGGGCAGGGCAAGCGGTCCGCGCTGCTCGACGTGCGGTCCGCGGACGGCCGAGCGGTGTGGGACCGCCTGCTCGCCGGGGCGGACGTGGTCGTCACCGGCTACCGTCCGGGCGCGCTGGACGGGCTGTTCGACCACGCCCCACCGCATCTGGTGCGGGGACGGGTGTGCGCGTGGGGCGGCTCCGGTCCCTGGGCGGACCGGCGGGGATTCGACAGCATCGTCCAGGCGGCGTCGGGGATCGCGACGATCGAGGGCGTCGGCGACATTCCGGGCGCGCTGCCCGCGCAGGCACTCGATCACGCCACCGGGTATCTGCTCGCCGCCGGCATCGTCGACGCCCTCGCCGCCGGGTACACCGACGGGCGCGGCCGCTCCGTCGACGTGTCCCTGGCCCGCACCGCGGCGTGGCTGCTGACCGCGGACGGCCGATCCGAGGATCCGCCGCCGCCGGCGGTGCCCGGACCCCGCTGCCTCACCGCGCACGGCGACCTGGTGACGGCCCGCCCCGCCCTGGCCGAATTCGACGACTACCCGTTCCCGGCCCGTCCCTGGGGCGGCGACGTCCCCGCCTGGCCCGGGCTCACCCCGTCGCCGTGAACCGTGCGCTCGGTTCCCCGCGCAGATGTCCCGGCGGCAACCGGCGACCGCACAGCACGAGGAGCAGGTCCTGGGCGGAACCGCGCAGCGGCGCACCCACACCGAAGGTCCAGGTTCGATCGTCCGCCGTCAACTGCACGCCCGTCAGGTCGACGCCGAAGTACTTCACGTGCTTCGGGCCGACGCCGCCGAGGACCCGGTCGAGGCGGTCGTCCGGGACCCGCCTGCCCAGGCCGAGCGCCACCGACACGTCGAGACCGTGGATCACGTCGTGGGACAGTGCCCCCTCGAAGCCGCCTCCCGGCGGCGTCCACGGGTGCGCGACGTTCTCCTCCAGTGTGCGCAGTAGCGCGCCGGCGGTCAGGGTCCGCGCGTCCTCGCGAGCCTGCGCGTCCGACATCCGGTTGAATTTGCCGCGCGCCTTCACCATCTTCAGCAGGATCCGCGGCGTCGACAGGCGATACGGCATGGTGATGTGCGCGATCACCTCCCGGGTGCGCCACCCCGCGCACAGCGACGGCGCGTCCCATTGCTCCGGCGTCAGTCCCGCCAGCATCGACGCCAGGTCGCGCCGCTCCCCCGCGACCCAGTCCGGGGCCGTGTCCCGTGCCATGTCCGTCTCCTCCGGTCGCCGTGTCGTGCTCTACGTGAACAGACCGTGCCCGCCCGCGAAACTCATCGCACGGCCGTGAAGAATGATCGCGTGAGCACACACGACTACACGCTGACGGTCACCTGGACCGGCAACCGCGGCGCGGGGACGTCGGGCCCCGACACCTACGACCGGGACCACGTGATCGCGGCGGCCGGCAAACCGGATCTGCCGGGCAGCGCCGACCCGTCGTTCCGCGGCGACGCCGCCCGCTGGAATCCGGAGGAACTGCTCGTCGCGTCGCTGTCGCAGTGTCACATGCTCTGGTATCTGGGCCTGGCCGCCGCGGCCGGTGTGGTCGTCGTCGACTACCGGGACGACCCGACGGGCACGATGGTCGAACACCCGGACGGCGCAGGCGAATTCACCGAGGTGGTGCTGCATCCCACGGTCACCGTCGCGGAGGCGGCGATGGCCGCGCGCGCCGAGTCGCTGCACGCCCGGGCGCACGCGAAGTGCTTCATCGCCCGGTCGGTCGCGTTCCCCGTGCACCACCGGCCGACGGTGGTGACGGCGTGAGCAGGCAGCGGCTGATCGTCGACGTCGACACCGGCATCGACGACTCCCTCGCCCTGCTGTACCTGCTGGCCAGCCCGGAGGCCCAGATCGCGGGCATCGCCAGCACCGCGGGCAACGTGCCCGTCGAGCAGGTCGCGGCGAACAACCTGAACTGGCTCGAACTGTGCGGGGCACCCGACGTCGAAGTGGCGCTCGGCGCCCGGGTGCCGCTGGACTGCCCGCTGCGCACCACCGAGGACACGCACGGCCCGCAGGGCATCGGGTACGCCGTCCTCCCCCCGTCCGGCCGGTCGCTGTCCGAGCGGGACGCGACCAGCCTGTGGGTGGACCTGGTCCGGGACGCTCCCGGGGAGCTGACCGGGCTGGTGACCGGGCCGCTGACGAACCTGGCCCTCGCGATCCGCGAGGAACCGGAACTGCCCCGGATGCTGCGGCGCCTGGTCGTGATGGGCGGGGCGTTCAACCACCCCGGCAACACGACCCCCACCAGTGAATGGAACGTGTCGGTGGATCCGGAGGCGGCCAAGGAGGTGTTCGACGCCTTCTCCGGTCTGCCCGAGGGCAGGCGGCCCATCCTGTGCGGGCTGGACGTCACCGAGACGATCGAGATGACACCGGACCACGTGCGGCGGCTCGCGGAGGCGGCCGGCAGCACCCCCGCCGAGATCATCTCCCCCGACGACGGCCCGCAGGTGCGCTCGACCGCCAGCAACGCGGTGATCCGGCACCTGTCCGACGCCATCCGGTTCTACATGGACTTCCACCGCACCCACGACCAGGGTTTCCTGGCGCACATGCACGACCCGTTCGCGGCGGCCGTGGCACTGAACCCGGCGATCGCACGGACCCGGCCTGCGACCGTCGACGTCGAACTGCACGGCCGGCTCACCCGGGGCACCACGGTCGCCGACTGGGTGGGCCACTGGAACCGGGAACCCAACGTCGACGTCGCGGTGAGCACCGACCCGGCCGCGTTCTTCGACGATCTCGTCGACCGGGTCGGGCGCTTCGCGAAATCAGTCGGCTGACGCGTCCGCACCGTCGAACGCGTCGAGGATCTCGGCGGCGGCCAGCGCCGCCGTCAGGGATCCGTCCCGCACCCGCTGTTCGACGTCGCCGCGGATCGCCTTGACCCTCGTGTTCGACGCGAGGCGGCGCAGCAGCTGGTCGTTGACCATCGTCCACGTCCAGTCCACCTGCTGGCGGCGCCGGTTCTCCTCGAACTGCCCGGCCGCGGTCAGCACGTCCCGATGCTTGCAGACGGTGTTCCAGAAGTCCTCGAGACCGACACCCTCGAGACCGCTCATCGTGATCACCGGCGGCGTCCAGACGGCGTCGTGTGGGTAGATCAGGCGCAGCGCACCGGCGAGTTCCCGGGCGGCGCCCTTCGCCTCCCGCTCGTGCTTGCCGTCCGCCTTGTTCACGGCGACGAGGTCGGCGAGTTCGAGGACCCCCTTCTTGATGCCCTGCAACTGGTCGCCGGTGCGGGCCAGGGTGAGGAAGCAGAAGCAGTCCACCATGTTCGCGACCGTCACCTCGGACTGCCCGACACCGACCGTCTCGACGAGGATCACGTCGAAGCCGGCCGCCTCGAGCAGCACGATCGTCTCGCGGGTCGCCTTCGCGACCCCGCCGAGGGTCCCCGACGTCGGGGACGGCCGGATGTAGGCGTCCTTCTCGACGGTCAGCCGCGCCATCCGTGTCTTGTCGCCCAGGATCGACCCGCCGGTGCGTGTCGACGACGGGTCGACGGCCAGGACCGCCACCCGGTGCCCCTGCCCGATCAGGTGCATCCCGAGCGCGTCGATGAACGTGGACTTCCCGACGCCGGGCACCCCGGTGATCCCGACCCGGTGCGCCTTCCCCGACTCCGGCAGCAGCTCGAGCAGCAGCCGCTGCGCCGCCTCACGGTGATCGGTGCGGGTGGACTCGACCAGGGTGATGGCCTTCGCCAGGCCGGCGCGCTGGTTGGCGCGCACGGCCTGGGCGAGGGCATCGATGTCGACTGGAGGCCGCCCCATGCTATTCCGGGGTGCCCGTCAGGTCGTGGCCGAGCTGCGCGGCCAGCTTCTCGAGCAGACCGCTGGCGGCGTCCGCGATGACCGTCCCCGGCGGGAAGATCGCCGCGGCGCCGGCCTCGTACAGTTCGGCGAAGTCGCCGGGCGGGATGACGCCACCGACCACGATCATGATGTCGGGGCGTCCCACCGCCGCGAGTGCTTCCCGGAGCGCAGGCACCAGCGTGAGGTGACCTGCGGCCAACGACGACACACCGACCACGTGGACGTCGTTGTCGGCCGCCTGGTTGGCGACCTCTTCCGGGGTCTGGAACAGCGGTCCGACGTCCACGTCGAATCCGATGTCCGCGAAGGCCGTGGCGATCACCTTCTGGCCGCGGTCGTGACCGTCCTGCCCCATCTTGGCGATGAGGACACGGGGACGCCGGCCCTCCTCTTCCGCGAACTTCTCGACGAGTTCGGTTGCCTTGTTGATGTTGTCGACCTTCCCGACCTCGTCCCGGTACACCCCGCTGATGGTGCGGATCTCGGCCTGGTGACGCCCGTACACCTTCTCGAGCGCCTCGGAGATCTCCCCGACCGTGGCCTTCGCCCGGGCCGCGTCGATCGCCAGCGCCAGCAGGTTGTTCTCCATGCCGCCTTCGGTGGCCGCGGCGGCGCGGCTCAGTTCCGCGAGCGCCGCCTCGACGGCTCCCGAGTCCCGGTCGGCGCGCAGCCGGTCCAGCTTCTCGAGCTGTTCCTTGCGGACCCGCGAGTTCTCGACCTTGAGGACCTCGATCTCGTCGGCCTCGTCCGGCACGTACTTGTTGACGCCGATCAGCGGCTGCCGGCCAGAGTCGATACGGGCCTGGGTGCGGGCCGCGGCCTCCTCGATGCGCAGCTTCGGGATGCCCTCGCTGATCGCCTGCGCCATGCCGCCGGCCTCTTCGACCTCGGCGATGTGCGCGCGCGCACGGTTCGCCAGCTGGTGGGTGAGCCACTCGACGTAATGCGAACCGCCCCAGGGGTCGATGGGACGGACGGTCCCCGACTCCTGCTGCAGCAGCAGCTGCGTGTTGCGGGCGATGCGGGCGGAGAAGTCCGTCGGCAGGGCGAGGGCCTCGTCGAGTGCGTTGGTGTGCAGCGACTGGGTGTGCCCCTGCGTCGCCGCCATCGCCTCCACACACGTGCGGGCCACGTTGTTGTACACGTCCTGCGCGGTCAGCGACCAGCCCGACGTCTGCGAGTGGGTGCGCAGCGACAACGACTTCGCGGACTTCGGTTCGAACTTCGCGACCAGTTCACTCCACAGCAGGCGGCCGGCGCGCAGCTTCGCGACCTCCATGAAGAAGTTCATGCCGATCGCCCAGAAGAACGACAGCCGCGGCGCGAATTTGTCGATCTCCATGCCCGCGTCGAGGCCGGCGCGGATGTATTCGACACCGTCGGCGAGGGTGTACGCCAGCTCCAGGTCGGCGGTGGCTCCGGCCTCCTGGATGTGGTAGCCGGAGATGGAGATCGAGTTGAACTTCGGCATCTTCGCGCTGGTGTACGCGAAGATGTCGGAGATGATCCGCATCGACGGCTTCGGCGGGTAGATGTAGGTGTTGCGGACCATGAACTCCTTCAGAATGTCGTTCTGAATGGTTCCGGCCAGCTGCTCCGGGGCGACACCCTGCTCCTCGGCGGCCACGACGTACAGCGCGAGGATCGGCAGCACCGCACCGTTCATGGTCATCGACACGCTGACACTGTCGAGCGGGATGTGGTCGAACAGCTGACGCATGTCCAGGATCGAGTCGATCGCCACACCGGCCATGCCGACGTCGCCCTGCACCCGCGGGTGGTCGGAGTCGTAGCCTCGGTGCGTCGCCAGGTCGAACGCCACCGACAGACCCTTCTGACCGGCCGCGAGGTTGCGGCGGTAGAAGGCGTTGGATTCGGCGGCGGTCGAGAAGCCCGCGTACTGGCGGATCGTCCACGGCTGGTTCACGTACATGGTGGGGTACGGCCCGCGCACGAACGGTGCGGCGCCCGGGAAGCTGCCCACCGGGTAGCCCTCGGCCTCGGCGGCGTCCCGGTCGGCCTTGGTGTAGACCGGTTTGACGTCGATGCCCTCGGGGGTGGACCACACCACCTGTTCCGGGCTGTAGTGGTTCGCCGCCGCGGCGGACGCGATCAGCTCGTCCGTCTGCTCCGGCGTCGGAGCGGACGGCTGAGGAGACTGCGGATCCTCCAGTGGCACTTCGGCGAAGCTGCCGATCGCGTGCTTGACCTCGCGAGTAGTCACTTCTTGCTCCCTGTGTCGCCCGAGGAGTCGCTCGGGCTCTCGATGGTGTCGAGCAGGCCGGACAGGACCGAGACTGCGTCGATGCGGGCGGTGACGAATCCGTCGGGCCGGGCGGCGCCGTCCGCGTCGGCGACGACCTTCTCCGGGCCGGCGAGCAGCACGGTGCCGATTCCGGCGGCGCGCAGTTCCTCCACCGCGGCCGTGGCCTCGGCGGCGTACCGCTTGTCGGTGCCGCAGATCACGGCGATGCCGGCGCCGGAGTCCTTCGCGGCGGCGGCGATGCTGCCGTCACCGACCGCGAGGGGGCCGGGGTTGAGTGCCTCGATGCCGCCCGACGCCAGCAGGTTCGCGCTGAACGTGGTCCGCACGTTGTGCTCGGCGACGGGTCCGAGCGGGGCCAGGAACACGGTGGGGCGCGCACCGTTGGCCGCCAGGTAGGCGTCGGAGCGGTCCCGCAGCACCTCGAACGCGGCGGCGTACCGCGCGACGCGGCCGGTGTCCGCGGCGCCCGCGGGCAGCGGTGCCTCGCCGAGGTTCGGGAACTCGTTGACGCCGGTGACGGTGGTCTTGCGGTGCGCGATGTCCGAATCACGTTGCGCGCGGGTGGAAGCGATCCGTTCGCCGATCAGGCCGGCGTCGAGCGCGGCGAGGTAGCCGCCGGCCGCCTCGATCTGCTGGAAGAACTCCCACGCCTTGGCCGCGACCTGCTGGGTGAGGTCCTCGACGTACCAGGACCCGGCCGCGGGGTCGAGCACCCGGCCGAGGTGCGACTCCTCGAGCAGCAGCAGCTGGGTGTTGCGGGCGATGCGCGCGGCGAAGGTCTTCGACACCCCCAGCGCCCCGGCGGGCAGCGCGGAGTCGAACGTCAGCACCGTGACGGCGTCCGCGCCGCCGACGCCGGCACCGAACGCGGCGAGGGTGGTGCGGAGCATGTTCACCCACGGGTCGCGCTGCGCCATCATGGCGGCGGACGTGACGGCATGCTGCGGGGCGCCACCGAAGTCGGAGGCGCCGCACACCTGGGCGATCCGCGCCCACACCAGCCGCGCGGCACGGAACTTGGCGATGGTCTGGAACTGGTCGTCGGTGGCCGAAAACCGGAAGCCGAGCTGCCCGAGGGCCTGCCCGATGGTCAGCCCGCTCGCGGTGAGCACCCGCAGGTACTCGAGCCCCGCCGCGATCGACGCACCGAGTTCCTCGGCGTCGGAGGCGCCTGCGTCGTGAAATACGGTGCCGTCCACGGCGATCGCCCGCACGCTCTCGGACCGGGCCGCGGACTCGGTGGCGAGGGTCACCGCGTCGCCGAGTTCCACGTCGGCAGTACCGGCGAACGCGCTCGTGAGCGGTGCGGCGCCGAGGTCGACACGGACCGCGGTGCGGTCGGTGACCCCGTCGCCGGCGGCGGCACGGGCGTCGAGCAGCGCGAACAGCGCCCGCGCCGCGAGCGGTGCGTCGGTACCGGCGTCGAGGGTCAGCGGGGCGAGGTCGAGGAGCACACCGTCGAGGGCCGTCTCCAGGGACCGGACGGGGAGGTCGGCGCCGCCGACGGCGAGCCACAGGGCGCTGACCCCGTTCTCCAGGGAGTCCAGGACGGAGCGGTTGACGTCCGCGGCTTCCGCACCCTCACCGAAGCGGGCGCTGACCAGCCAGCCGGCGTTGACGTCGCGGGTGGCGTCGGCGCCGCGCACGTAGGGGAAGGTGCCGGGCAGGGGCTGCTCCGGGCGCTCGTCGCGGGGGCTGTACAGCGGTGCGATGGTGACACCGTCGTAGGTGACGGTCTCGAGGAGCTTCTGGGGTTCCGGACCGAGTTCCGCGGCGTCGATCCGACGCGACTTCGCGAGGACTCCGGCCACGGAGTGCTGCCAGTCGGCGTACGCCCGCGCAGCTTCCTCGGTTTCTGAAGCTAGTGACACGGTGTCGGCTTCCTCTCCCTGATGAGCGATCGATCAATACGTTGTGTGACTGTGATGCTAGCCGCAGTTCGGCGCCCCCTATCGTGAGGATCACCACACGATGAATAACCTCAGGTCATGAGCGTTGCGCACGAACCGGCGGTGACCGGTCGCACGAACACCCAGCGGCTGTTCGGGCTCGGTGCGCCGACCCGGGACGTCGACGACCGCGGCGAACCACTCAATCGTATGAGCATGGACATCGCTGCGCTCGCCGCGAAGACCGCCGACATCTCCTAYGGCGGYGTCCTCGCCGTGCTGCTCGACGACCTCCTCGGATTCACGGTGTGGGACCGGCGCGGAAC
>NZ_JBFUHV010000074.1:0-40448 GCF_056402215.1 Rhodococcus sp. P4_B6
GGCCACCTGGTCGCGGAGGCCGAGGTTGGAGTCGAAAGATCTTTCGGGGGTGGAGAACTGGGTGAAGTCGAGGTATCCGAGCGATCCGAGGCGGTAGTTGATCGACACGTACACGATGTCGCCGCGGCGGACCAGCGACTGGCCGCCGTAGAGCGCGGTGGCCGACATGCCCAGCGTGTACGCGCCGCCGTGGATGAACACCATCACCGGTCGCGCCCCGGACGTGCCGGGCGTGGCCAGCACGTTGAGCGTCAGGCAGTTCTCGCTGCTCGGCTGATACTTGCCCGGCCGCAGCGCGGTGAACTTCTTGTGCTGCACGGCGGCGTCGCCGAACTCGGTGGCGTCGAGCTCACCGGACCACGGCGTGACCGGCCGCGGTGCGCGCAACCGCAGCGGACCCACCGGGGGAGCGGCGTAGGGAATTCCCCGCCACGCGACCAGGTCGCCGACGCGCCGGCCACGGACCACCCCTGCGGTCGTCCTCACCAGCGTGTCGGTCGTGAGAGTGTCAGACGCCATGTCGGCGACTATACGGAGACCGCCTGGGGAGACGCTGTCATCGCCCGCGGTGCTCCGTTCGGGTCAGCGCCGAGCCTCCAGCAGCCGCAGCCACACCTCGCTCACGGTCGGGTACGACGGGACCGCGTGCCACAGCGTGTCGAGCGGCACCTTCCCGACCAGCGCGATGGTGGCGGCGTGGACGAGCTCGGCGACGTCGGTGCCCGCGAACGTCGCTCCGACCAGGGTGTCGGTGGCCCGATCGACCACGAGTTTCGCGTGACCGCTGAAATCGTCGCGGGACAGAGACGAGCCGGCGACGGCGATGTCGACCTCCACGGTCTCGACGTCCACGCCGGCGTCGCGTGCCTCCTGCTCGGTGATCCCGACGGCCGAGACCTCCGGATCGGCGAACACCACCTGGGGGATCTGCCCGTGGTCGGCGGTGGCCCGGAATCGGGACCCGTCCAGCGGCCTGCCCTCGGCGCGGGCGGCGATCACGTCTCCGCACACGCGACCCTGGTACTTGCCCATGTGGGTGAGCAGCGCGCGGCCGTTGGCGTCGCCGACCGCGTACAACCACTCGTCGGCCGTCGTCAGATGGTCGTCGGTGGTGAGGTATCCGCGGGAGTTCAGCAGTCGCGCGTCGAGGCCGAGCGACGACGTTGCCGGTGTGCGCCCGGTCGCGACGACGATCTCGTCGACGACGAGCGGGTCCTGGCCCGCGACATCCAGGGTCACCGGGCCCCCGTGGATGCGGCCGATCCCGGTGTCCCGGGCGTCGGCCCGTTCGACGCCGCGAAGGTCCGCCCCGAACAGGATCCGCGCACCCTTCTTCTCCAGCGTGCGGGCCACCCGCTCACCGGCGAACGGTTCGTTCTTCGGGAGCAGCGCCCGGCCGCGGACCACCATCGTCAGTTCTTCGACACCCAGGTCCAGCAGCCACGTCGCGCTCTCACAGGCCACGACGCCGCCGCCGACGACGGCGACCCGGCGGGGAACCTCCCTCAGGTTGGTGGCGTCCCGCGAGATCCACGGCAACGCCGCCCGCAGGCCGGGGGTGTCCGGGACCGTGGCGGTCGTCCCGGTGGCGACCACGACGGCGTGCCGGGCGCGCAGCTCGCGGGAATCGCCGACCGTCACCGTGCGGTCCCCGGTGATGCGTGCCGATCCCCGGATGACGTCGATCCCCGCCGCGTCGGCCCACATCACCTGCGACGAGTCGTCGTGGTTGTTGGTGAACGAGTCGCGGCGCGCCAGCACGGCGTCCACGTCTAGCGGACCGGCGGACACCCCGGGCATGTTGCGGGCCGCGCCGAGGACCTCACCCGGGCGCAGCAGCGCCTTGCTGGGCATGCAGGCCCAGTAGGAGCATTCCCCGCCGACGAGTTCGTGCTCGATCAGCGCCGCGGTGCGGTCGCTGCCGGCGATGGCGTAACTCGCCGCGTTCTCACCGGCGGGACCGCCGCCGATCACGATGACATCGAACTCTTCCGCGCCGCTACCGGAGTCAGTCATACCTGTAACCGTAAGCCGGTCGGTGCGCGATGTCAGACGTTCCGGCGGGCCTCCCGCGTTGTTACCGCCGAGTAGATACTGTGTCGGGATGACACGGCAGAAGATTCTGATCACGGGGGCGAGCTCCGGGCTCGGCGAGGAGATGGCCCGCCGGTTCGCGGCCCAGGGACGAGACCTCGCGCTGTGCGCACGACGCGTCGAACGACTCGAGGCCCTCCGGGACGAATTGCAGGCATCGCATCCCGGGATCGCCGTCGCCGTCCGCGCACTCGACGTCACCGACCACGACGCCGTGATCCGGGTGTTCGGCGAACTGCGCGACGAACTCGGCGGACTCGACCGCGTCGTCGTCAACGCCGGACTCGGCAAGGGAGCCAGGATCGGAACGGGCCGGGCCGACGCCAATCTCGCCACCGCCCGCACCAACTTCGTCGGCGCCCTGTCGCAGTGCGAGGCGGCGCTCGGCATCTTCCGCAAGCAGAACTCAGGACATCTGGTGCTCGTGTCCTCGATCAGCGCCGACCGCGGCCTGCCCGGCCCGAAGGCGGCGTACTCGGCGAGCAAGGCGGGGGTCTCGGCACTCGGCGAGGCGCTGACCGCGGAACTGGCGAAGAGCCCGATCGCGGTGACCACCCTGCTCCCCGGATACATCGCCACCGACATGTCGAGCAAGGCCGGCGACAGTTCCGCGCTGACGGCAACCCTCGACGACGGCGTCGACGCGATGGTGTCGGCCATCGAGAAGGAAACGAACCGCGCTGCGCTGCCGGGCATCAAGTGGCGGGGAATCGACGTCGCGTTGCGGTTCCTTCCTCATGCGTGGACATCCCGGTTCGTGTAGGACTGACCTATGACGACCGCCCAGGAATCCTCGTCCCTCGGCTTGCAGCGTTCGCGACCGCGGGTCGTCATCATCGGGGGAGGGTTCGGCGGCATCTACGCGGCCCGCCGGCTGCGCGACGTCGACGTGGACGTCACCCTGCTCGACCGCGGAACCAGCCACGTCTTCCAGCCGCTGCTGTACCAGTGCGCGACGGGCCTGCTGTCCGAGGGGGAGATCAGCAGCCCGCTGCGCCACCTGCTGCGCGGGGTCCGCAACGTGCACGTCGCCCTCGGCGAGGCGCAGGGAATCGACGCGGTCCGCCGGGTCCTGACCGCCAGCCGCTTCGACGGCTCCACGTTCGAACTTCCCTACGACTACCTGATCGTCGCGGCCGGCATGCGGCAGGCGTACCACGGGCACGACGAGTACATCCAGTGGGCGCCGGGGATGAAGACCCTCGACGACGCCCTCGCCATTCGCCGAAAACTGATCTGCGCCTTCGAGATGGCCGAATCGCTGCCCACCGCGGAGGAACGCAGGCCGTGGCTGACGTTCGCCGTCGCGGGCGGTGGACCCACCGGAGTCGAACTCGCGGGCCAGATCCGGGAACTCGCCGTGCACGCCCTGGCCAACGAATTCCAGTCCATCGACCCCTGCGAGGCCCGGGTGCTGCTGTTCCACGGCGGCGACCGCGTTCTCCCGTCGTTCAACCGCAAACTGTCCGCGGCGGCGCAGCGGACGCTCGACAAGGTCGGCGTCGAAACGCACCTCGGTGTGCACGTCACCGACGTCTGCGAGACCAGCATCGAGACCACGGCCAAGAACGCCGCCCGCACCAAGAAGCGCTACGGAGCCCGCACCGTCCTGTGGACCGCGGGCGTCGAGGCCGTGCCGTTCGCCGCCGCTCTCGCGAATGCGCTCGGCGTGAAGCAGATTCAGGGCGGGCGCATCGCCGTCGAACCCGACCTCACGGTGCCCCGGCATCCGAACGTCTGGGTGATCGGCGACCTGATGTCGCTGAACGACCTCCCCGGGGTGGCCGAGGTGGCGATGCAGGGCGGCAGGCACGTCGGAGGGTGCATCGCCCGCACGATCGAAGGCGGAACACAAGACCGCAAACCCTTCAAATACCGCGACCTCGGCAGCGCCGCCTACATCGCCCGCAGGCATGCACTGCTCCAGGCAGGCCCGATCCGGATGTCCGGGTTCCTGGGCTGGGTGTCCTGGGGTGCCATCCACATCGCGTTCCTCGCCGGGTACCGCAACCGGTTCGGCACCCTGCTCAACTGGGCCGTCACGCTGGCGTCGCGGACGCGACGGGAGCGGGCGATCACGTACGGCGATCCGGAGTCGGCGCGGCAGCCGTACACCGATCTCAGGACCGAGTCGTAGCCTTCACCAGGCCCGCGCGGTGAGTTCGTGCCGAGCCAGGACCTCGCCCGCCCGCTGGCGGAGCGCTGCGCGGTCCGGGCTGTCCAGCGACTCGAGCGCGAGGCTGTAGCTGCCGCCGAAGCGGCTGAGGTAGGCGGACAGCCGGGTGCGGCTGGTCACGACACCCGGATGCACGGCGCGGGTGGCGATGCCGGTGGCCCGGTGGCCGTCGATCGTGGCGAGCGCGTCGGGCAGCGGTCCGATGTTGGAACACAGCACGTCCCGCTCGCCGGGATTGCCGGTCAGGGCGTGCGCCACGCGGTCGGGCACCAGTTGCAGCATCTCCTCCGGGAAACCGGCCGGGCTGGTCATCGCCGGCGCGGCGAACGCGGCGCGGCTCGCCGCCCGCACGTCCGCGACGGTGTCCTGCGGGGTCACGTCCACCTCGACCACGGCGACGGAGTTCGCGGTCCCCGTCGGGTCGCCCTGGCCGCGCAAATCCATCGGCACACTGATCGTCAGCGGCCGGGTCTCGCCGTCCCGCCGCGCCAACTCGGCCACCACGGTCAGGAACAGGCTGTTCGGGGTGCCGCCCGCCTGCTCCGCGACGGCGTCCCACCGCTCGGCGTCCACGTCCAGCACCGCCCCCACAGGTGAGTGGCAAAGTGTGCCGGGCGACGCTTTGCCACTCACGTGCAGGAAACGGCGCAGTTCCGCGCGACGGGACCCGCTCACCACCAGACCGGCGACTGCGCGGGCCGTCCCCTCGGTCACCCGGCGGGCGAGCCGGGTGGCGTCCCACATGTCCGCGACAGCGCCTCCCGCACCAACCGCGTCCGACGGCGGCGCGCCCTGCAGGGCGGCCGCGATGGCGGCCGCCAGTCCGCGCGCGTCCGCGATCACGTGGGAACACACCAGTGACAGCACCGTTCCCCCGCCGGCCGGTCGCGCGCAGGCCAGCCGCCAGCCGGGACCACGTTCGGGGTCCACCGGCAACGAGGCCTGCTCGTCCGCCCACGCCAGGACCGCCCCTGGCTCGATCTCCGCGTGTTCGACGGGAAAGGCGTCCGCGCTCGGCTCGAACCGGGGCCGCGCGCCGGGAACCCGCGGGCGCACCACCCGCCTGCCCAGCGGTCCCCGCGCGAGGTCGGCGATCAGGGAATCGAGCGTCGCGGTGTCCACCCGGCCGTCGGTGCGCCACAGTCCCTGCATCACGATCGGCGTTCCCCACCCCCGATGGGTGCGCAGGAACATCTCGTCGACGACGCTCAATCGGGCGCTCACCAGCGAAGTGTACGACCGGTCGCGTCGGTCGCCGGAGGTCGGCCTCTGGACAACCGGCGCATACTGGAAGTGCAGCGCTGTACGGACCGCACACGGAGAACACCATGGTTAGCGTCGAGAAATGGAAGGTGTGGGGTTCCGTCGTGGAGGTCGACGTCACCGAAGGCGCCGCCCTTCCCGAGGCCGCAGCGCTGATCGCGGCCGTCATCGACGAGGCCGAATCGGTCTGCGACATCCACCGCGGCGACGCCGAGATCCACGCCGTCAACCTGTCCCAGGGTGCGCCGGTCAAGGTCAGCAGGCGGATGTCCGCACTGCTGCGTTCAGCGCTGTGGGCTGCCCGGATGACCGACGGGGTGGTGAACCCGCTCGCCACCGAATCCCCCGACGAGGACCTGATCCCCACCGTGCATCCGGAACCCAGTTTCCTCGACGTCCAGATCGACGACGATGTCGTGTTCGCGCCGTGGGGCGCCTCGTTCGACATCACCGACACCGCCAAGGCCGACACGGTGGATCGGGCGGCGGAACTGGTCGCCCGCCAACTCGAGTGCGGGGCCGCCGTCCGCATCGGCGACGTCATCGCGACGGCCGGGCACTGTCCCGCCGGCGGCTGGCAGATCCCGGTGCCCGGCGACGGCGAGGTCGAACTGGTGAACGGGACGGCGATGGCGACGGCAGTCGCGCCGCCGGTCACCGAACCACCCACCACCACCGAATGGGAGACGGTGACGGTGATCGCCGACGACGCACTCTGGGCGTACGCGGCCAGCGTCGCCGCCCTCGCCCGCGGCATCGGCGCGATCCGGTGGATCGAACAGCACGAACTGCGTGCCCGGCTGGTGGACCGCTCCGGCCGGGTCTACACCACCGAGAGCTGGTGAATCAGGCCCGTCCGCGCTGACGGCGGTACCAGCGCACCAGGCTGTCCGTCGACGAATCACTCTGCGCGGCCGGTTCTTCCGCGGCGGTGAGCACCGGCTGCAGCTCGACGGCCTGGGTCTTGCCGAGTTCGACACCCCACTGGTCGAACGAGTCGATGCCCCACACCACACCCTCGACGAACACCTGGTGCTCGTACAGGGCGATCAGCTGGCCGATCACTGACGGCGTGAGCTTCGGCGCGAGGATCGTCGTCGACGGCCGGTTGCCCGGCATGACCTTGTGCGGCACCAGATCTTCGGGGGTGCCCTCGGCCGCGATCTCCTCGGCCGTCTTGCCGAACGCCAAGACCTTCGTCTGGGCGAAGAAGTTGCTCATCAGCAGGTCGTGCATGCTGCCGGTGCCGTCCGCGGTCGGCAGGTCGTCGGTAGGCTCGCCGAAACCGATGAAATCGGACGGCACGAGCCGCGTGCCCTGGTGCAGGAGCTGGTAGAAGGCGTGCTGCCCGTTGGTTCCGGGTTCGCCCCAGAAGATCTCACCGGTGGACGCGGGGACGGGGGAGCCGTCGGCGCGCACCGACTTGCCGTTGGATTCCATCGTCAACTGCTGCAGATAGGCCGGGAACCGCACGAGGTCGTTGGAATACGGCAGCACGGCACGGGATTCGGCGCCGAAGAAGTTCGAGTACCAGAGTCCGATCAAACCGAGCAGGACCGGCGCGTTCTCCTCGAGCGGCGCCGTCCGGAAGTGCTCGTCCACGGCGTGGAATCCGGCGAGGAACTCCGCGAAACGTTCCTTGCCGATCGCCGCCATCACCGACAGTCCGATGGCGGAATCGACCGAGTACCGGCCGCCGACCCAATCCCAGAATCCGAACATGTTGTCCGTGTCGATGCCGAACTCCGCCACCCGGTCTGCGTGTGTCGACACGGCGACGAAATGCTTTGCGACCGCTTCGTTTCCGAGGCCCAGGCCACCGAGCAGCCACCGCCGGGCGGCCGTGGCGTTGGTGAGCGTCTCGAGGGTCGAGAACGTCTTGGACGCCACGATGAACAGGGTGGTGGCCGGGTCGAGGCCGTTCAGGCTGCGCACCAGGTCGGCGGGGTCGACGTTGGAGATGAACCGGACACTGATGCCGACGTCGGCGTAGTGCCGCAGCGCGCGGTACACCATCACCGGACCCAGATCCGATCCGCCGATGCCGATGTTGACGAYGGTCTTGATTCGCTCGCCCGTCGCGCCGCGCCACTCGCCGGAGCGCACCCGATCGGTGAAATCGCCCATGCGATCGAGGACGTCGTGGACGTCGGCCACGACGTCCTGGCCGTCGACGACGAGTGTGGCGTCGGCGGGCAGCCTCAGCGCGGTGTGGAGGACGGCGCGGTCCTCGGACGTGTTGATGTGCTCGCCCGCGAACATCGCGTCACGGCGGGCCYCCAGGTCGACGCTGCGCGCCAACTCGAGGAGCAACCCGATCGTGTCGCGGTCGATGCGGTGCTTGCTGTAGTCGATGTACAGATCGCCGGCCGAGACGGTGAGTTCCTGACCGCGTGCCGGGTCCTTCTCGAAGAACTCTCGAAGATGGACGGTCTGAATCTGAGCGTGATGATCACGCAATTTCTGCCAGGCAGCGGTTCCGGTGATGTCTGAGCTCACGAGATTTGAGCTTAATGCCCGCGCGTCGAAACTTCCGTGCGAACTTCGGTGCGGCGCATGATGGACGTCATGGATGCTGTCGAACTCATGCGAACCGTTCCCACGACCCTCTTCCTCGGCGGCGAGAAGCGCGACGCCGAGAACGGTGCCACGTTCACCGTTTTCGACCCGGCTACCGGCGACGCCCTCACCGAGGTGGCGGACGCCAGCCCGGGCGACGCGATGAAGGCCCTCGACGCCGCGGTGGCGGTGCAGCGGGAGTGGGCGGCCACCCCGGCACGGCAGCGTGGGGAACTCCTGCGCGCGGTGTTCGAGAAGATCACCGCCCGGGCCGACGACTTCGCGCTGCTGATGACGCTCGAGATGGGCAAGGCGCTGCCGGAGAGCGCGGCCGAGGTCAAGTACGGCGCCGAGTTCTTCCGGTGGTTCAGCGAGGAAGCCGTGCGTATCGCCGGTCGCTACACCCCGGCGCCCGCGGGGAACGGGCGCATTCTGGTGACCAAGCAGCCCGTCGGGCCCTGTCTGGCGATCACGCCGTGGAACTTCCCGCTCGCGATGGGCACCCGCAAGATCGGACCCGCCCTGGCCGCCGGCTGCACGATGATCGTCAAACCCGCCTCCGAGACGCCGCTGACGATGCTGCTGCTCGCCGAGATCATGGCCGACGCGGGGCTGCCGAAGGGCGTGCTGTCCGTGCTGCCGACGTCGAAGTCGGGCGAGGTGACCGGTCCGCTGATCGACGACCCGCGACTGCGGAAGCTCACGTTCACGGGCTCGACCGGGGTCGGACGGATGCTCGTCGAGAAGTCCGCGAAGGGGCTGCTGCGCACCTCGATGGAACTCGGCGGGAACGCGCCCTTCGTGGTCTTCGACGACGCGGACGTCGACAAGGCGGTGGCGGGCGCCCTCCTCGCCAAGATGCGCAACGGCGGCGAGGCCTGCACCGCGGCCAATCGCTTCCACGTCGCGAACAGTGTGCGGGAGGAATTCACCGCGAAACTCGTCGACAAGCTGTCCTCGTACAAGCTCGGCCCCGGCACCGATCCCGACACGACACTCGGCCCGCTGATCAACGCGGACCAGCTCGAGAAGGTCGGGGAACTGGTGCAGGACGCTGTCGGCGCGGGCGCCCGGGTGCGGCTCGGCGGCGTCGCCCCGGAAGGCTCTGGCTACTTCTACCCGGCGACGGTGCTGGACGAGATTCCCGCCCAGGCTCGGATCCTGAAGGAGGAGGTGTTCGGACCGGTGGCCGCGATCGCCGGGTTCGACACCGAGGAGGAGGGGATCGCCGCGGCCAACGACACGGAGTTCGGCCTGGCCGCGTACATCTTCACCCGCGATCTGGATCGTGCGCTCCGGGTGGCCGACGCCATCGAATCGGGCATGGTCGGCGTCAACCGCGGGGTCATCTCGGACACCGCTGCCCCCTTCGGCGGCGTCAAAGCGTCAGGCTTCGGGCGCGAAGGGGGCAGTGAAGGCATCGAAGAGTACCTGGAGACCAAGTACGTGGCACTCGAACCGTGACGACCGCCGTCGGGGGCCGCTTCGGGAAACTCAGTGACCGAGGCGGCCGCGCCCGAGGCGCAGCAGCAGCATGGCAAGCGTGTGGCCTTCCTGGCCCAGCTCGTTGAACCGCTCGAGCACCTTCATCTCACGGCTGTGGACGAGGCGGGGACCGCCGGACGCCATCCGGGTGCGCCCGATGAGCTGCGAGACCTCGGCGCGGCGCTTGATCGCGGCGAGAATCTCGGCGTCGAGCTTGTCGATCTCCTGGCGGAGAACCTCGATCTCGGCCTCGCTGGTGGGAACAGCGGTTTCCTTTGCGGCTGAAGCGACGGTCTGAGTGCTCATTGGTTCGTCTCCCTCTTGTCAGAACTTGGATCGTTGTTGTGGCTCGAGTCGTTACCGATCCAGGCTCATTTGACGAAAAAAGCCCCGGATCCGGTGCGGACCTCGGGGCTCGTGAGCTGTTCAGTTCACGGGCACCGGAGGCCGGTACCCGTAAAAAAATCGCCACAGGGGGCGCGACGGCGGACTGAACATGTGTACCAGTTTGCCATGGCGGCACCGCGCAGGCCAAGCCGCTGTGACGCTGTCGGTACACGCCGGTAAGTTTGATAGTTGATGAACACTATCTCCGGCACCGCTTCTCCCCTGAGCGCCACGTCGACTCCGCACGCCGCGGCACCGGCGCGCGCAGGGTCGGACGCGCTCCTCCAGGGCCTCAACCCACCGCAACGGGAAGCGGTCGTGCACGCCGGTTCTCCGCTGTTGATCGTCGCGGGTGCAGGCTCGGGCAAGACGGCTGTGCTCACCCGCCGCATCGCATATCTGCTGGCCGAGCGTGGCGTGATGCCCGGTCAGATCCTGGCCATCACGTTCACCAACAAGGCCGCCGCGGAGATGCGGGAGCGCGTCGCCCACCTCGTCGGCCCCAGGGCCAACAGCATGTGGGTGTCCACGTTCCACTCCAGCTGCGTGCGGATCCTGCGCGCCCAGGCGGCGCTGCTCCCCGGCCTCAACTCGAACTTCTCCATCTACGACGCGGACGATTCGCGGCGACTGCTGACGATGATCGCCAAGGATCTGAACATCGACACCAAGCGCTATTCGGCGCGGTTGCTCGCCACCCACATCTCGAATCTCAAGAACGAGTTGATCGACCCGGAGCAGGCGAGTGCCGACGCCGACAAGGAGCCTGCGGAACTGCCGCGGCTGATCGCCAAGGTGTACGGGCACTACCAGCAGCGGTTGCGTTCGGCGAACGCGCTGGACTTCGACGACCTGATCGGCGAGACGGTCGCGATGCTGCAGGCGTTCCCCCAGGTGGCCGAGTACTACCGACGACGGTTCCGGCACGTGCTGGTCGACGAGTACCAGGACACGAACCACGCCCAGTACATGCTGGTGCGTGAACTGGTCGGCGGCACCGCGGACGGCGAGGACGCGGACCACCGGGTCACCCCGGCCGAACTGTGTGTGGTGGGCGACGCGGATCAGTCGATCTACGCTTTCCGCGGCGCCACGATCCGCAACATCGAGGAGTTCGAACGCGACTACCCGGACGCCCGCACCATCCTGCTGGAGCAGAACTACCGCTCCACCCAGAACATCCTGTCGGCGGCCAACTCGGTGATCTCGAAGAACACCGGTCGGCGCGAGAAGCGGCTGTGGACCGATTCGGGCGAGGGCGAACTCATCACCGGGTACGTCGCGGACAACGAGCACGACGAGGCGTCGTTCGTGGCGTCCGAGATCGACAAGCTCGTCGATTCGGGCGATGCGAAGTTCGGTGACGTCGCGGTGTTCTACCGCACCAACAACTCGTCCCGCGCCCTCGAAGAGATCTTCATCCGGCTCGGTGTTCCGTACAAGGTCGTCGGCGGGGTGCGGTTCTACGAGCGCAASGAGGTGCGCGACATCGTCGCGTATCTCCGGGTCCTCGCCAACGAGGACGACACCGTCAGCCTGCGCCGGATCCTCAACACCCCGCGCCGCGGCATCGGTGACCGCGCGGAGGCGTGTGTGGCCGTCCACTCCGAACAGCGGGGCATCAGTTTCGCCGAGGCGCTGCGGGACGGTGGGGAGGGCCGGGTGCGGCTGCTCAACACCCGTTCCCAGAAGGCCATCGCGTCGTTCCTCGAGCTGATGGACGGACTGCGGGTGCTGATGCCACCCGAGACCACGGCCGACGACATCGTCCCCGACCAGCTCGGCGACATCGGCGACGTCGTCGAGGCTGTCCTGGAGCGGACGGGCTACCGCGCCGAACTCGCGGCGAGCAGCGACCCCCAGGACGGGGCGCGCCTCGACAACCTCAACGAACTCGTCAGCGTGGCGCGGGAGTTCAGCTCCGACGCGCGGAACGCCGCCGGACTGGTGGAACCGACGGAGGACGGCGACGTCGACGCCAGGGACGGTGAACCCGACCCGGGTTCCCTCGCCGCCTTCCTCGAACGGGTGTCCCTGGTCGCGGACTCCGATCAGCTGCCCGACAACGACGAGGGCGTCGTCACGCTGATGACTTTGCACACCGCGAAGGGGCTCGAATTCCCCGTCGTCTTCGTCACCGGGTGGGAAGACGGCCAGTTCCCGCACATGCGGGCGCTCGGCGACCCCACGGAACTGTCGGAGGAGCGGCGGCTCGCGTACGTGGGCATCACCCGTGCCCGGCAGCGGCTGTACCTGACGCGTGCCGTCATGCGGTCGGCGTGGGGTCAGCCCATCCAGAACCCGGAGTCACGGTTCCTGCAGGAGATCCCGTCGGATCTCGTGCACTGGCGCCGCGAAGACCCGGGCCCCCGTATGGGTTCCGGTGGTGCGATCGGTGGTGGCCGCGCGCGTGGATCGGGATACGGGCAGGGGTTCGGCGGCGGTTCCGGTTACGGCGGCGGGTCCGCGAGCACCCCCAGCTTCGGCGCCGCACGCTCCCGCAACAACAACCTGGTCCTCGCGGTCGGCGACCGGGTCAGTCACGACAAGTACGGCCTCGGCACGGTCCTCGAGACCAAGGGGGCCGGGCCGACCGCGACGGTCACCATCGATTTCGGCAGCGCGGGCAAGGTGCGGCTGATGCTGATCGGTGGCGTCCCGATGGTCAAGCTGTAGAGCCGACGAAACACGACTGCGGCGCATGCAATGCATGCGCCGCAGTCGTCATGTGTTCGGGTGGTGCGGAGAGGGTCAGTCCATCTCGGGGCCGAGGCTGATGCCGCGGGAGGCCAGCCAGGGCAGGGGATCGATCTTGTTCTCGCCCGCGAGGTGCACCTCGAAGTGCAGGTGCGGGCCGGTGGAGAAGCCACGGTTGCCGACGGTCGCGATCTGGTCGCCCGCCATGACTTTCTGGCCGACGGTGACGGTGGAGGTGTTGATGTGGCCGTACACGGTGATGGTGCCGTCGGCGTGCTTGAGGCGGACCCACATGCCGAACCCGGAAGCCGGACCCGAGTCGATGACCTCGCCGTCGGCGACGGCCACGATGGGGGTGCCGATGGGGGCGGCGATGTCGACGCCCGCGTGCAGGGTGCCCCAGCGGCTTCCGAAGTTGGAGGTGAAGGTTCCCACGGCGGGGAGGACGAACAGGGGGCGTCGGGCAGCGGCTTCGCGGGCGGCGCGCTCTTCGCTGAAACGCTGTCCCTTGGCGAGCAGGTTGCTGAACTGCGACAGGTCGGTCGGGTTCGCGATGTTGAGGACCTGCGGGGCGTTCGAATCGGCGGCGGCGGTGTCGGAGACCGTGGAGTACTGCGCGGCCTGCGGTTCCGCGGTGGTTCCGATGGAGCTCGACTCGTCACTGGCGAGGGCGACCTCGGAGTGATCGGAGGAGCTGGACGATCCGCTGGTGACTGCGGCCTGGCCTGCGGCTACTACGGCGCCTGCTGCGACTGCGAGGACTGCGGCGCGGCCTTTGAGAGCTGAGGGGGGAGTCGGGATGCGGTGGGCTCCGCGGCGGGAGTGGGGGGGTGCGCCCTCGAAGGACTCGGAACCGCTGCGGGGGATGAAGCCGGGGATCTCGGACTCGGTGTCGACGGTCTCGACGCCGTTGCCGGTGTCGACGCTGTCGTAGGTGGAGCGTGTGGACTGCGAATTGCGGAAGAACATGCTGGAAATCTCAGAACTATCGGTCTCGGGATGATGCTCGACCGACTGTGGGGGATACGTGGGCGCGACTTCGTCCTTGTGACCCCGCAACTCGTCATCGTGGTGACTCACAAAACGGCTGGCCGTGAACTGGCTGCGATGGTGCATACGCCCGTCCGTCCTCCTGCTCGTGACCTGCCTGTGACTTAGACCTTGGCGACGGTAACGAAACGGTTGCGATGCGCGCAACCTGTAACGCGGAGGAACGGCTACATGTGACGGGCATCACAAACTGAGCTGGGGAAACGTCGAACCCGCTTTTCGTCTCGGTTCAATCTCGCCCGTGCGCACGCGTGTCACAACCCGGGGGAGGCGGTGGGTAAGCGCTAGCGTCGGCCTGTGGCGTCATCAACTCGATCCCCGGACGGGCGCAGGGCCGAGCCCGAACGCATTCCTTCGTCCGGCGGCACCGGCTTGACCGCCGTCGACGAGCCCGATCCCGTCCGCGCGCGCCGGGGCACCCTGCTCGCGGTCGTGCTGGGCCTCGTCGGAGGACTCGGGGTGGCGTCGGCGCCCGTCCTGCAGGCTGTCCGCACGGTCGACGGGGCGGCAGCGCCGTCCGCGGTCGGCGCTGCCGCGGTGTGGGCCGCCGTCTTCGCCGTCGCGGCACCGGCATTGGCCCTTCCCGCGGTTCTCGCCCGGCGCACCGCGGTGGCGGGGGCATTGCTGGCCGGCGCAGGCGCGGTGTCCGTCGGCGCCGGCGTCCTCGACACACAGCTGTGGTCGGACGCCATCGACGCCAATCGGCTCGAATTGTTCCGGCCCGAGACGGCGGCCGAGCTGGCCGCCGGGTCCGGCGCCTACGCCGCCCTCGCCGGGCACGCGTTGATCGCCTTCGCGGGCCTGCTCGGCATGGTCGCGGTCCACCGGGCTTCGTTGATGGACGGATACGGCGACGCCCGCAGCGCCGAACAGGTCGGGCGGGCGACGGGCGCCCGCATCGGGTTCCTGCCGTCCGCCGTCGCGGTGGCCGCCGCCGTCGTCCTGGTCGGCGCGCTGTTCGCTCCCGCCTTCGTGTCCGAGGATCCCGTCATCCTCGTCCCGACCGTCGTCGAGTCGGACCTCGCCGCGTCCGCGGGCGCCGGGATCCTGGCGGCGGCCGTCCTGATCGTCGTCGCCTCGGCGCTGGCATCGATTTCGCCCCCCGTGGCGTCCGGCGCCCTCGTCGGGGCAGGCCTGGCCGCGCTCGGCGTGGTCGGGACGCGCCTGGTCGCGGGGCTCGCCGCGGGCGAACGGATCCAGCCCGGTCCCGGCGCGGTGTGGGGGACCGTCGGCGCCGGCGTCCTGGTGCTCGTCGGCGCCTGCATCCCGATGGTCGACCGGGCCCGCGACGGCAGGATCCTGAAGACACTGGCCGCCTCGCCGTCCGCGGCGGCGCAGGGCGGCCCGGCGAAGCCGGGGGCGGTCACCCCGTCCGCGAAGGGCGTCGCCAAGGCGGCGCTGCGAGCCGAGGCGGCCGCGGCCCGCGCACGGATCGCGCGATGGCACGTCGCTGCCGGGGCCACCGGAATCATCACAGCCCTGCTGGCCGCCGCCGGGGCGCTGCTCCCCGTCCTCGACATCCCCGGCGACACGGCACGCCCCGACGTCTACGCCACCCGGGTCGTGCTCGTCGCGGCCCTGGTCCTCGTCGTCAGTTGCGTCTGGCTGCTGCTGTCGGAGTTCGCGTCCGCCGTCCGGCCCGCGGTCGGGGTGCTGTGGGTGACGATCCCGTACTCCGTCGCCGCCGTGTCGCAGTCCGTGGTGCTCGCCACCGACGTGCCGGGGATCGGCGCCGGAATCGGTGCCGTGCTGCTGTGGTGTGCGGCCGTCACCGCGGGTGTCACCGGGGTGCTGACGTGGTTCGCGGGCTCGGCGGAACGCGAGGAGATCGACACGTCCGACGAGCCGTCCACCTCGACCCCGGTCCTCGCGGTCGGCGGCCTCGGTGCCGTCGCCGCGTTCGTCGGACTGGGACTGCCGCTCTTCCACGGGACCGACGCACGCGGCGACGAGTACGCGCCCGCGTCGTTCGCGGAGATCCCGTGGAACCTCGACGTGTGGGGACGGGTGCTGCTCGGCGTCGCGGTCGCCCTCGCAGTGATAGTTGCCTCACGTGCCCGGCCCGACAGGGCGGTCGCGTTGTTGCTCGGTTCGGCCGTTGCCGTGGGGGTATACCTCGTGTCGTGGCCGCTGACCGTCGCCCGGGTCACCGACCCCGAAATGGGGGCCGGTGTCGTCCCGGCAACGGTGGGCATAGTGTTGATTGCGGCTGCCGCGGCCCTCACTGCACGCCGCAGAAATCGGTGAGGTCCGCCCCGTTTGCAGCGGTGAGGCCCGCCTCAGTACGTGATATCGCGTGATGTGGACCACATAGCAGACACGCGGGCGCAGACCGGGCCCGGCAACTGGTTAAAGTCCAAAACAGACCCGCTCCTACCCCTCGAGCGGGTGTCAACGCAGACGAGACGGTGAGCAGATGGATCTCTTCGAATACCAGGCGAAGGAACTCTTCGCCAAGCACGAGGTGCCGACTTCGGCTGGGCGTGTTACCGACACGGTGGCCGGCGCACGCGAGATTGCCGAAGAAATCGGCAAGCCCGTGATGGTCAAGGCGCAGGTCAAGGTCGGCGGCCGCGGCAAGGCGGGTGGCGTCAAGTACTCCGCCGACGTCGATGCAGCGCAGGCCAACGCCGAGGCGATCCTGGGCCTCGACATCAAGGGTCATGTCGTCAAGAAGCTGCTGGTCGCAGAGGCGAGTGACATCGCCGAGGAGTACTACATCTCCTTCCTGCTCGACCGCACCAACCGCACCTACCTGGCCATGTGCTCGGTCGAGGGTGGCGTCGAGATCGAGGTCACCGCCGAGGAGAACCCCGACGCACTCGCGAAGATCCCCGTGGACGCCGTCAAGGGCGTCGACCTCGCGTTCGCGCGCAGCATCGCCGAGGCAGGAAAGCTGCCCGCCGAGGTGCTCGACGCAGCGGCCGTGACGATCCAGAAGCTGTGGGAGGTCTTCATCAACGAAGACGCTCTCCTCGTCGAGGTCAACCCGCTCGTCCGCACGCCCGGTGACGAGATCCTCGCTCTCGACGGCAAGGTCACGCTGGACGAGAACGCCGCGTTCCGTCAGCCCGGCCACGAGGCGTTCGAGGACCGGGACGCCACCGACCCGCTCGAGCTCAAGGCCAAGGAAAACGACCTCAACTACGTCAAGCTCGACGGTGAGGTCGGCATCATCGGTAACGGCGCCGGCCTGGTCATGTCGACCCTGGACGTCGTCGCCTACGCAGGTGAGAAGCACGGTGGCGTGAAGCCCGCCAACTTCCTCGACATCGGTGGCGGCGCCTCCGCAGAGGTCATGGCGAACGGCCTGGATGTCATCCTGAACGACGCGCAGGTCAAGAGCGTGTTCGTGAACGTTTTCGGTGGCATCACCGCGTGTGACGCGGTCGCCAACGGCATCGTCGGCGCCCTGAAGACGCTGGGTGACGAGGCCAACAAGCCGCTGGTCGTCCGCCTGGACGGCAACAACGTCGAAGAGGGTCGTCGCATCCTCGCCGAGGCCGCCCACCCGCTGGTCACGGTCGTCGGAACCATGGACGAGGCTGCCGACAAGGCCGCCGAGCTGGCCTTCGCCGCAAAGTAAAGGGACTTAAATCACATGGCTATCTTCCTGACCAAGGACTCCAAGGTCATCGTCCAGGGCATCACCGGCGGCGAGGGCACGAAGCACACCGCGCTGATGCTCAAGGCCGGCACCCAGGTCGTCGGCGGTGTCAACGCCCGCAAGGCCGGCACCACCGTGACCCACGACGGCGGCGTCGAGCTGCCCGTCTTCGGCACCGTCGCCGAGGCCATCGAGAAGACCGGCGCGGACGTCTCCATCGCGTTCGTTCCCCCGGCCTTCGCCAAGGACGCCATCGTCGAGGCCATCGACGCGGAGATCCCGCTGCTCGTGGTCATCACCGAGGGCATCCCCGTGCAGGACTCGGCGTACGCCTGGGCGTACAACGTCTCCAAGGGCAACAAGACCCGCATCATCGGCCCCAACTGCCCCGGCATCATCACCCCCGGCGAGTCGCTGGTCGGCATCACCCCGGCCAACATCGCAGGCACCGGCCCGATCGGCCTCGTGTCCAAGTCGGGCACGCTGACCTACCAGATGATGTTCGAACTGCGTGACTTCGGCTTCTCCACCGCCATCGGCATCGGCGGCGACCCGGTCATCGGCACCACCCACATCGACGCCATCGAGGCGTTCGAGAAGGACCCCGAGACCAAGGTCATCGTGATGATCGGTGAGATCGGTGGCGACGCCGAGGAGCGTGCCGCCGACTACATCAAGGCGAACGTCACCAAGCCGGTCGTCGGCTACGTCGCGGGCTTCACCGCCCCCGAGGGCAAGACCATGGGCCACGCAGGCGCCATCGTCTCCGGTTCCTCGGGCACCGCGCAGGCCAAGAAGGACGCCCTCGAGGCTGCCGGCGTGAAGGTCGGCAAGACGCCGTCCGAGACCGCTGCACTCGCTCGCGAGATCCTGCAGAGCCTGACCGTCCAGGCCTAGGCCCTCCGGGCCCGTGCGCCTTTCTGGTTGCTCCGGCTACCAGAAAGGCGCACGGGTCGTTCAGGCGTCGACCCACATTTCCCCGGCCGGATCGAGTGTCCCCGTCCCCGACGTGACGGCAGCGACCAGATCGGCCAGCTCCGCAGAGTCCCTCGCCGCGAGGGTGAGGACCGCGGACTCCGCGTACGCCGTGTCCACCACGACGACGCCCCGCCCCCGCAACTCCGACTCGACCCGACCCGCCTCGGCGTAACCGACGGCGAGGGTGTGCAGGTGGCGACGTTCCCTCCGCACGAGCGGTGCGGCATCGACCGCGGCGGCCACCGCGCCAGAGTAGGCGCGCACCAGTCCGCCCGCCCCCAGTTTGATTCCACCGAAGTACCGGGTCACGACCACCGCGACGTCGACGAGGTCGCGGGCCTTGAGCACCTGCAGCATCGGAATGCCCGCGGTGCCACCGGGTTCGCCGTCGTCGTTCGCGCGCTCGACCCGGTCGCTGGGCCCGTTGCCGACGATGAACGCCGAACAGTGATGTCGCGCATCGGGATACGCGCTGCGACGATCCTGGACGAAAGCCTGCGCCGCCTCGGCGTCCTCGACGCGCCGCAGGGCCGCGATGAAGCGTGAATGCTTCACCTCCGTCTCGAGAGTGAGATCGGCGGCGCGGAGAGCGAGGGTGTACGGCACCGGACCATTGTCTCCTGCGCTGCTGTCGGCCCCGCACACGCGACCGACGGATATATCGTAGCTATCAGTTGTTGCCGCTATATCTGATACAGTCCAGCAGTTTATGACACTGTCTTTCACCGCGAATTGGTGAAGCTGCGGAAATTTGTGGATGGTCGGCCGTCGGGGTGCGCAAGGGCGCCCGGCGCACACGGTCTCATTACGTGTGGCACTGATGTCTGTCCGGGATAGCGGGGCGTCGAGGATTCGGATCGGCGTCTGCGGACCTGCCTCAAGGCGATTTGTGGTCGTTCACGGCGGCGCAGATGGTGTGGCGAGATCGATTGGCTCGGTTTGCCGCTGGCGCGGACTCGGCCGTACGTGTCGGAGGCCGGCGTTACAGTCAAGGCCCCGCGAGAGATGGGGTGAACAACGCTGGTGGAGGGGGTTGATGGATGACGTCAGGGCGTTGCCGACACCGTTGTCCGGCCGGTTCACTGCGCTGCGGGTGACACAGAATCGCCACCGGCTCCGGGGCGATCGCGCCGCACGGCGAGGAAAGGTGTTATCGATGAGCTTTCCAGGTGATGGCGGCGCGTTCCGGAACCCGGACGATCCGTGGTCCGTTCGGCTGCGTTTCGTTCCTGGCGGGCTGGCGTGATCGGGCCGGGAACGACTGCGCCACGGCAGTTCACGTTCACCACGCGCGCCTACATGGCGGTCGATGACGCGACCGGTGAGCCGATCGGTCTCGACGACGTGAACACCCGAGCGAGGTGGTTGCTCGACCTGGTCACGGCGGCCGGCGCCGAGTTGATGTCGCGGCTGTGGCAGCCGGTCACGTTCGACGTCCTCGCCGCCGGCCGTGACCGGCAGGATCGCAGGCTGCCCGTGCAGGGTCATGTCGCCGCGGCCCGCCTCGGCTGGAATCCGCACTACCGGGACGGGGTCTACGTGCCCTCACGGGTGAGCAGGGTGGTGACCGCGCAGGTGATGGCGACCCTGCGGACCCTCGCCTACCGGGACACCGCGATCACGGCACTGTCTGAGCGGTTCGACCCGGCCACCGGCCGGATAGCCCCACCCTCCGCCGTCGCGGACTGGGTGCCGTTGGGTTTCGCCCGGGGCGTGCGGCGCCAGCTCGTCGCACGCTCTCGCCGCATCGACGGGGCGCCGTCGGCGCGGTTGCGGATCACCGACGTCCAGGGGCCACCGCAGACGAGCGCGATGGCCCGGTTGTCTGCTGCGGATCGGCAGCTCGCGCAGCTTGCTGTCACCGGTGACGAGCTGGTGTTGACGGTGAAGCTGCCGACTTGCCCGGCCCCGGCGGGGCGGGCGCAGTGGCGCAGTGTTCGGGTGACCGCCACCATCCCCGGGCACCTGAACGGCCGGGCGGTCACCGGCTGGCATCTACCGACCCTGGCCCTCGACCGGAAAGGTTTGTTGTGGCGGTGCGCCGCGACCGAACTCGTCCCCGCCTGTGACCTGGGATCGGCCACCGTCGCGGTCGGGGTGGATTGGTCTCCGTCCACGCTGGGTGCCGCCGCGATCGCCACGCAGACCCCGGACGGTGTGGTTTCGGACTACCGGGGCTTCACCTACGATGACCGCGGCCTCGGGACGAAACTGGCGCGCCTGCAGGCGGAGGGTCAGTTGCTGCAACGCAAGTCGGCCCGGTTGACGCGGCTGGCCGCCACCGCCCCTTCCGAGGTCCGTGTCCGGTTGGAGGAGAAGATCGCCGTCCTCAACGAGCATCGGACTGCGGTGGGCGTCAAACGGGGCAAGATCAACCGGGAGCTGGGATTCCACTTCGCCCGCCAGGTCACCGACTACGCCGAGGCAGCGGGCGCGGAGATGATCGCGGTCGAGGACCTGACCACCCTCGAGCCCCGCGGGCACGGCCGGGTCAACAACAACCGGGCCGCGCAGTCGGCCCGCCGTAAAGCGACCGCCGCCCTCGCCCACACCGCCGCCGGTGTCGGCATCGCGGTGGTCACGGTGCCTGCCCGCGGATCCTCGGCACAGTGTCCGGGGTGCGACGAACCACTCGCCCGCCCCGGCGGCTACCACGACGCGTGGTGCCCGGGCTGCCGGGTCGGCGGCAACCGCGACCAGATTGCCGGGGTGAACCTGGCCAAACGCGCGCTGCTCGGTAAAAACAAGGTGACCCGGCGGCGGGGGCAGATGCCCGCGATCCGGGTCGCCGAGCACGCGCCGGTCCGCAGGTCCCGGGACAAGACCAGTCCGACACCGCGTCGGCCGCGGCATCGCCGGGTCCGCCACAGCCTGCCCACCGCAACACCGCGGATGGGGGTGACTCCGAAACAGCATGTTCCTGCACCACAAGCGTCGGTGTGGGACACGGTCAAACCCGCACCACCGCACGGTGATGCGGGTAGCCGTGACACACGTACTTCTCACCTAACAGCCACACTAGTGGCAGATAGTATGAGATCTACGTAGACGCTAGCGTCGGAAGAGCGCACGCAGACCACTTGTCGACTAGGAGAAGTCATGACGTTCACGCCCGGCGGGCCGAATTACGGTCCGCCCGCGCAACCGACTGCAGGGGGAGAATCGAAAGGCCTGGGCTTCTTCCTCCTGATCGGTGTCGCCGTTCTCGGTGTCCTCAACCTACTGCTCGGGTTCGCCCCGTACGCCACCTTGGCGCGAGAGTCCGTGAACTCGTTCGAAGCGAACACGGACGGACTCGGACTGCTGTTCCTCGGTGGTCTGCTCGCGGCGGCGTCCCTCCTCCCGAAGCAGTCCTATGCGGGTGCGGCCGCGGCGGCGTCCGTCGCGGGCTGGGTCGTTGCGTTGTTCGTCTTCCTGAACGTCGACGCGGATTCCGGTTGGGGCGCAATCCTCATCCTCGTTCTCGGATTCATCCAGTCGGCCGTGGCCGTGGCAGCCGTGCTGTTCGACATCGGCGTCCTGAAGCAGCCGGCGCCCAAGCCGGCCGCAGCCGCGGGCTTCGGTCAGCCCGGCCAGACCCCGCAGGGGTACGGCCAGGGCGCCCCGCAGGGGTACGGGCAGGGCCCGCAGCAGTCGTACGGACAGCAGCCGCAGGGCTACGGCCAGAGCGCGCCGCAGGGCTACGGACAGCAGAGCCAGTCGCAGCCCGGCTACGGGCAGCAGAGCCAGCAGGGTTACGGCCAGCAGGGTTACGGCCAGCAGGGCCAGCCCTCGCAGAGCCAGCCCGGATACACCCAGGGCTACGGACAGCCGCAGCAGCCGGGCTACGGCGCGGGCGCGGGATCCGCGTCGTACGACGCCCCGACCACCGCCTACCAGCAGCCGCAGTACCAGGGGTACTCGCAGCCGTCGACGCCGTCGCAGCCCACTGGAACGCCCAGCTCGCAGTACCCGGCCGGGACCAGTTACGGTTCGGCGCAGCACGCGGCGCCGGCGTACGGGTCGCAGGCCGAGTCCTCGCCCGTGGAGCGCACTCTCGAGTACGGCGAGCAGCCGTCCACCGAGGCGAAGCCGGCCGAGTCGGCCGAGAAGCCTGAATCGGAGGGGTACAGCGCGCCCACCCAGGCGTTCGACACGCGCGCCGACAGGGACGACAAGTAGCGGTCCATCCAGCAGGTGGCCTCTGACCGAACCTGGTCGGAGGCCACTTCTGTGCGGCGCGCCTGACCGCTGTCGCTGCGTCGGAGTGCCACTCTCGAGGGGATGAGTTCTTTGGTTGATCGTGCGCAGCGTGTCGCACAGGGTGCACGACGGCGAGCCGTCCGCGACGACGAGAGGCGAGCCGTCCGCGATGATGCGCGGCGCGCCCCGCGACAGCGTCCCGTGCCCGACGCGGACGAGATGCGGGCGCTGCTGTCGGTCGCGTTCCGGCCCGCGGGGGTCACGGTCGTCCTGCTGTCCGCACTCATCGTCGTCACGCTGGTGGCGGCGAACAGTGACCTCACGGGAACGTTCGGTGCGATCGCGGCGTCGTGGCTGGCGATTCACCAGGTGCCGTTGACGATCGACGGCACCTCGCTCGGCGTCCTCCCGCTGATCCCGACGGCGGGGATGATGTGGGCGGTCGCCCGCGGGTGCGCGGCGGTGGTGCATCCGGCGTCCTCGCGGCGGCACGCCCTGCAGGTGATCGGCGCCGCGGTGGCCGGACCGCTGGCCGTGACAGCCATCGCCCTCGCGGTCATCGCGGACGCGTCGGCGGTCATCCAGTTGTCCTCCCCGAACGCGCTCGCCGCGTTCGGGTGGGTGCTGTTGGTGCATGTGCTCGCGGCGGGGATCGGCGTGACGGTCGCGATGTGGCCGACGCTCGGTGCGGAGGTTCCGTCGTGGGTCCGGGACGCGGTGCGCCCGGGGCTGCGCGCGATGACGGCGATCGTCGGTGCCGGCGCGGTGCTGGTCACGATCTCGCTGCTGATGGAGTGGTCCACGGTCGGGTCGCTGCTCGAACGCGGGGACGGTGTCGTCGGAACGCTCGGACTGACGATCCTGTCCGTGCTGTACCTGCCGAACGTGGTGGTGGGTGCCGCGGCCGCCGTCATGGGCGGGACCGCGCAGATCGGGGACGTCTCGGTCAGCGTGTTCGGCAACGTCGGTGGTTCGCTGCCACCGTTGCCGCTGCTCGGCGCGGTTCCCGACGGGGTGTCCGGTGGCGCGTGGCCGGCGTTGCTGGTGATTCCGCTGCTGATTGGTGTGATGCTCGGACGCGACTGCGGACGTCGCGTCGCCGGGCAGGAGGCACTGCTCACCGTGCTGACCTCCGCCGCGGGTGTCGGTGTGGTGACGGCCGTGCTCGGACTCGTGTCCGGCGGACGGCTCGGCGCCTTCGGAACCGTCGAGCTGAACTGGTGGGCGTTCGGGCTGCTCACGTTCGCGTGGCTCGGACTTGCGGGCGCGGTGACGGCGGTGGTCGTCGCCTGGCATCGGAGCCGGGGCGCCGACGACGAGGCCGACACGGAGGACGAGGAACCGCACCTTCCCGGCGCGGAGGAGGTTCCGGCGATAGCCGCCCCGATCACCGAGGAGCGGGAGGTCCCGGCAGCCGCGCCCGGCCGGGTGATCGAGGCCGAACTCGTCGAAGACGCCGAAGCGCCCGCGGCTCCCGTCGCGCCGCAGGACACCGACGCCGAGGCCGAGGTCGTGGTGGACGCCGAGGTCGAGGAAGACGCGGCGACGGCGGCACCCGAGGGGCCGGTAAAGGCGGGTGAGGCCCCGGAAGCCGACCTGCCCCGAGGGCCCGCAACCCCCAGCGACTAGGCTCTTGTTCGGTCGACGATGCGACCGCCCCCTTTCGATTCACCCGGCCTTTCGATTGTTCAGGAGTAGAGCGCTGACTTCCTCGCGTGACCACCTGGGGCCCACGACCACTTCGCCGGTCGCGTCCGCGCCGGCGCGGATCGTCGTACTCGCCTCCGGTGCGGGAACCCTCCTGAGATCGTTGATCGACGCGACCCACACCGACGGGTATCCCGCCGAGATCGTCGCCGTCGGCGTCGACCGCGACTGCGACGCCATCCGGCACGCCGAGTCCGCGGGCATCACCCACTTCCGGGTCGGGCTCCGCGACCACGCGGACCGGTCCGCCTGGGATGTCGCGCTGACCGAGGCCGTCGCGTCGCACCAGCCGTCGCTCGTGGTGTCGGCGGGATTCATGAAGATCCTCGGCCCCGCCTTCCTGGACCGCTTCGGCGGTCGCATCATCAACACGCATCCCGCGTTGCTGCCCGCGTTCCCCGGCGCGCATGCGGTCCCGGATGCGCTGGCCTACGGCGTCAAGGTGTCGGGATCGACGGTCCACCTCGTGGACGCGGGGGTCGACACCGGCCCGATCCTGGCGCAGGAGCCCGTGCCGGTGCTCGACGGCGACGACGAGTCGACCCTGCACGAGCGCATCAAGACTGTGGAGCGACGGTTGTTGGCGGACGTCATCGCCGCTGTCGCCACCCGTGGAGTTGTTTCCGATGGACGAAAGGCCGTGATCCCCAGTGAGTGAACGCAAGGCAGTACGCCGAGCGCTCGTCAGCGTCTACGACAAGACCGGTCTGGTCGAACTGGCTACGGGCCTGCACAAGGCAGGTGTCGAGCTGGTGTCGACAGGGTCGACCGCAGCGAAGATCGCCGACGCCGGCATCCCGGTCACCCCCGTGGAGGCGCTGACGGGCTTCCCCGAGTGCCTCGAGGGCCGGGTCAAGACCCTGCACCCGCGGGTGCACGCCGGCGTCCTCGCGGACACCCGGAAGCCCGAGCACCTCGCGCAGCTCGAGGAGCTCGGCATCGAGGCGTTCCAGCTGGTGGTCGTGAACCTGTACCCGTTCACCCAGACCGTCGCCTCGGGTGCGACCCCCGACGAATGCGTCGAGCAGATCGACATCGGCGGCCCGTCCATGGTGCGCGCCGCCGCGAAGAACCACCCGTCGGTGGCCGTCGTGGTGGATCCGGCCCGCTACGACGACGTGCTCACCGCGATCGCCGACGGCGGTTTCACGCTGCCCGAGCGCACCGCCCTCGCCGCGCAGGCGTTCCAGCACACCGCGTCGTACGACGTCGCGGTCGCGAGCTGGATGACGTCCACGCTGGTGGACAGCGGTGACTCGCAGTTCCCCGAGTGGGCAGGCGCCACCTGGGACCGCTCGGCCGTCCTGCGGTACGGCGAGAACCCGCACCAGGCCGCGGCCCTCTACGTGAACTCCGCCGCCCCGGCCGGTCTGGCCCAGGCCGAGCAGCTGCACGGCAAGGAAATGTCGTACAACAACTACACCGACGGCGACGCGGCGTGGCGTGCGGCATTCGACTTCAGTGAGCCGGCCGTCGCGATCATCAAGCACGCGAACCCGTGTGGCATCGCGGTCGGAGCCGACATCGCCGAGGCGCACCGCAAGGCACACGCCTGCGACCCGGTCAGCGCATACGGCGGGGTCATCGCCGCGAACCGCGAGATCACCGTCGAGATGGCCGAGCAGGTCGCCGACATCTTCACCGAGGTGATCATCGCCCCGTCCTACGCGGATGGCGCGCTCGGCGTGCTGCAGCGCAAGAAGAACGTCCGCGTCCTTCTCGCGAAGGCGCCCACCGCGACGGGAATCGAATTGCGTCCCGTGTCCGGTGGGGCACTCCTCCAGGAGCGCGACGTGCTCGACGCCGAAGGCGACGACCCCGCCAACTGGACCCTGGCCGTCGGCGACGCCGCCGACAAGCAGACCTTGAAGGACCTCGAATTCGCGTGGCGCGCGTGCCGTTCGGTGAAGTCCAACGCCATCCTGCTCGCCTCCGACGGTGCGTCGGTCGGCGTCGGCATGGGCCAGGTCAACCGCGTCGACTCCGCGCACCTCGCGGTGCAGCGGGCCGGTGACCGGGTGGTCGGGTCGGTGGGCGCGTCGGACGCGTTCTTCCCGTTCCCCGACGGACTGCAGGTCCTCGCGAACGCCGGCGTCAAGGCAGTCGTGCAGCCGGGTGGTTCCGTCCGCGACAACGAGGTGATCGATGCGGCCAAGGAAGCCGGTATCACCATGTACCTGACGGGTGCGCGGCACTTCGCGCACTAGCGTTCGGCACCTCTCGAACGGGTCTCGGCATCGCGCCGGGGCCCGTTCTGCGTTGTCAGGCGGCTGCGGCCCCGTGCGCGCGGCCGGTGCCCTCGAGTTCACGCGGCGAACCGGTGATGACCACGCGGGCGGCACCGCGACTGCGGACCGCGCTGATCAGTTCGCCCAGTCCGGCCTCGTGGGCGGCGTCGCAGTGCGACAGGTCGAGGGTGACGGCGTAACCGGTGAGGTCGTCCGGCAGGTCCAGATACGGGGGAGAGGTGGACAGTTGGTTGATGCGAAGTTTCATGTGGTGCTCCTGAAAGTGAAAGGTAAAAGAAAAGGCACCCGAGGGGTTTGCCCTGGGTGCCCGAGAATGACTTGGTTGAGTCTCAACATTCTCGGGGTGCGCCGAACTTGGTGATGTGCTTGTCGGCGGAGCATCGACGCCATGCGGGTACGGACGCGAAGAGCGCGTGAAGCTGCATCATGGCCGTACCTTTCTGCGTGTCGTTGCTGGTTGGTAGATGACCGTACAGCACCGGTTGAGGGTTTGCACTTCCATTATCCGGCCACCGCGCAGGAATGCGCGGTTGAGCAGCCACTCTTGGCCCAGAGTTGCCGTCCTGTTCACATCCGCTCATCGATTCGCCGGATGCGCGGGCAATTGCGTGGGAATTCGGCGAATCGGTGCGCGTCCGTCGAATCCCACCACTTTGGTTACAGGTTGCTTTCGATCCGGACTCGAGCAGCACGAGCGCGCGGTGCAGCTGATTCACTCGGGGCTGATGTGACTCGAGTGGCACCTGTGGAAGGAGAGTGGCGCCCGGACTGCGACGGTGCGCCCATCCCCGTTATGAACCGTTTTGCAATCAAGGCCGGCCTCGGCGCCTGCGTCCTGGGTGCGTCCGTGCTCATCCCTGCTCAGGTGTCGGCGGAACCCGCTGCGACGGCGACCGGCACCGAACTGTCCGGGATGACGGTGTTCCTCGACCCCGGACATCAGGGTTCCAGCGAGGGCCACGACCTCGCGCAGCAGGTGAACGACGGCCGGGGCAACACCAAGGACTGCCAGACGAGCGGCATGACGTCGCTGGGCGGGGTGCCCGAGCACACCATCAACTGGAACGTCACCCAGCTGGTGAAGAGCAGCCTCGAGAGCCTCGGCGCGAAGGTCGTCCTGAGTCGTCAGGACGACACCGGCTGGGGCGGGTGCATCGACGAAAGAGCCCGTGCAGCAAGCGAATCGAACGCCGATTTGGCTGTGAGCATTCACGCGGACTCCACGGCGCAGGGCGAGGACGCGGGCAAGCACGGGTTCCACATGATCATCCCGTCGCTGCCCATCCCCGACGAGAAGGCGGACGCCGCGCAGTCCGGCGGCGGGCTCGAGGCGTCGAAGATGATGCGCGACGCCTACAAGTCCGACGGCTTCGTTCCCGCCAACTACGCCGGCGTGAACGACGGCCTCCAAACCCGCGCCGATGTGGCGGGTCCTGCACTGACCCAGGTTCCGCTGGTGTTCGTCGAGATGGGCAACGGTTCGAACAAGGAGGACTCCGCGCAGCTGGAGAGCTCCGACGGCCAGTTGAAGCACGCCATCACCATCACGACGGGCATCGTCACCTACCTGCTGACGGGGTCGGAGGCCGCGCCTGCGCAGGAGCTGGCGGCCGCTCCGGCCGCGACGACGGCACCGAATGCGAGCGAGGACAGCGCGTCGTCGACCACCACCACGACCCCGAAGGCGACCACACCCAAGGCGGCACCGAAGTCGACGGCGCCGGACTCGGCGCAGCTGTCCGAGCTGATGGAGATGCTCGCGCCGCTGCTCGAGGTTCAGGGGCTGGACGGGCTGCAGGACCTCGTCAACGACAAGAACCTCGGGCTCGTGTCCGATCTGGCGAGCACGTTGCTGGCCGTGATCACCGGGGCCGGTGGGGGCAACTGATCACAGTGACGCGATCCACCTGCCGAACGGTTCGGTGAACTCCGCCGAGTAGGGCAGCGGTTCCACGTAATCCGGTCCGGTGGACGGACGGTCGCCGACGTCCTTGAGGACGTGATTGGCGTTCGTCATCCGCACCGGCGTCAGCGCGGTGTGCGCGAGGGCGTCGTTCAGGCCGTCGACGTCCGCGAGTTGCACCTGGATGTCCTTGGCGGAGCAGCTCGTGAGAACCGGGAAACCGGCGGGCAGCCTGCCGGCCAGCGCGCGGGGGTCGAGGGCGTCCTCCTCCGCGAGGGCCTTGGCGTTGGCGTGCACCAGCCCGGCGTTCTGCAGGGGTTCCGGAAGGTCGTCGGGGATCGTGCCCGATGTGCGGAGCGATTCGACGGTGTCCGCGAGCGCGAGCCGCAGTTCGTCGGCCAGCTCCACCGGCAGCTGTCCGGCGCCGACCACGGCGTCGAGCTGTCCGTGGATCTGCGTGGTGAGCAGGTCGAGGAGCCGGACGCTGAGCGGTTCGAGCAGTCCGACGGCGCGCACCCGCGACTCGCTTTCCGCAGTGGCGAGCGCGAGGGCGACGAGACCGCCGTCGCTGTGTCCGATGACGATCAGCTGCGACGGGTCGACCCCGGGTTGGGCGGCCAGGAAGTCGAGGCCCGCCGACGCGGCGTCGACGAAGGTGGTGAAGCCGAGACCGCCGACCTCTTCCACCTCGTAGGGGCCGAGGGCGGTTTCGCCGCTGCCGATCTTGTCGTAGCGCAGGCTCGCGAAGCCGTGCTGTTCGAGCACGTCGGCGAGGTGGCGGAGGGTTCCGATGTCACCGGGGAGCAGGGCGCTGTCGCCGTTGCGGTCGGTCGGGCCGCTGCCGGCGAGCAGCAGTGCGGCGGGCGCCGACCCGTTCGCGTCGACGGACGTGCGGAGGCTGCCGTAGTAGGTGACGGCACCGCTGGCGAAGGTGATCTCGGTGTCAGGCATGGGGACTGTCTACCAGTTCACGTCGCGCGCAGTCGCCGCACCCGTTGCGCTCCCCGCCACGCGAACCACAGCAGGAACGCGAGCAGCGGGATGACGAGAAGCGGAAGCAGCAGGGCGATCAGCGACGTGCCGAACGAGACCACGTCCTCGATCACCGACACCACCGGATTGGCCAATCCGCCGGTGGAGGCCGTGCTCACCGCGCGGGTGCCGGTCTGCGCGGTGCTGAACGCCAGAGCGGTGGGTGCGCCGATGACGATCCCGGCGATCGCGGCCGTCGACGGGTCCACGTCGGCGAAGGCCGCCCAGGTCGCGACGACCCCGGCAAGGGGACCGGTGACGTTGCCGATCACCGACAGCGCGTTGTCGACGAACGGGATGAGATCGGCGGTCAGTTCCACGACCGTCGCGATCGACAGCGCCACCAGCGCCCCGGTGGAACCGAGCCACCGCATCGACTCGTTCAGGGTCACCCCGAGCACCTCGACGTGCACTGCGGCGCTGAGCATCAGCAACGGCAGGAACGTGCGCAGTCCCGACGCGGCGGCGAGGCCGAGGCCGAGCAGTCCGGGCAGAACCCAGGTCTCCATGCACGGCAGTGTAGGGGCCCGGTGACGACTGCAGGAGGGCATCGCGGCCGAGATCTCAGAGAAGCATCACAGAACTCACACATTCGGCGATTAGCGTCTGCATCACCAGTTGTTCCAATGGATTACGTCCGAGAACAGCTCCCGACTCCAGGAAGGTGCCGCATCATGAACGTCGTACAGTTGACCACCGGTGATTTCGTCGCCGCCATGTTCTCCCTCGACTTCGTCGACGGCGGGTTCCGCCGGGAGGCCGTCGAGCGGATTCACCGGGGCGCGATCGACGAGTGGGTGTCTGCGCTGACCGGGTCGGGTCTGTTCTCCAACCGTGCGGTCGCGAACGTGGTCCGGGCGTGGCGATCCGATCCGCACATCCTGCTGGACTCGCTTCTGACGGAGGCCGATCCGGTGACGGCCGAGCACTACCGCGCCGCCTGGGGCGAGTTGGACGCCGCGTCCTCGTACACGGTTGCCGCGTAGGCGCGCAGTGCTCAGGAGGGCCGCCGCGCATTAACCGCGTGCCGATTCGCCCGAACCCTCGTAGCGTGGAGTGGTGACGTCATCGGAACACAGACCTTCCACCGTCGGCGAGCTCCGCGAGTCGGGCCACGTTCAACGCACCGTCAAGGAAGAGATCCGCGAGAATCTGCTCGCGGCCCTACGCGACGGTCGTGATCCGTGGCCCGGCATCGTCGGTTTCGAGGAGACGGTGGAACCRCAACTCGAACGGGCACTCATCGCAGGTCACGACGTGGTGTTGCTCGGCGAACGAGGTCAGGGCAAGACCCGCCTCCTCCGCACCCTCAACCTGCTCCTCGACGAATGGACCCCGGTGATCGCCGGTTCCGAACTCGGGGAGCATCCCTATGAGCCCATCACTCCGGCGTCGATCCGCAGGGCGCAGGAACTGGGCGACAGCCTCCCCGTCGCGTGGCGCCACCGCAGTGAGCGGTACTCGGAGAAGCTCGCGACGCCCGACACGTCGGTGGCGGACCTCGTCGGGGACGTGGATCCGGTGAAGGTCGCGGAAGGCCGCAGCCTCGGCGACCCGGAAACCATCCACTTCGGTCTCGTTCCCCGCGCGCACCGGGGCATCGTCGCCATCAACGAGCTGCCCGACCTCGCCGAGCGCATCCAGGTGTCGCTGCTCAACGTCATGGAGGAACGCGACATCCAGGTCCGCGGGTACACCCTCCGGTTGCCGCTGGACGTCCTGATGGTGGCCAGTGCGAACCCGGAGGACTACACGAACCGCGGTCGGATCATCACCCCGCTGAAGGACCGGTTCGGCGCCGAGATCCGGACGCACTACCCGACCCGTCTCGACGACGAGGTCGCGGTCATCCTCCAGGAAGCGCACCTCACCGCCGAGGTGCCCGAGTACCTCCTCGAGATCCTGGCCCGGTTCACCCGCCTGCTCCGCGAGTCGACGTCGGTCGATCAGCGGTCGGGGGTGTCCGCCCGGTTCGCGGTGGCGGGCGCCGAAACCGTCAGCGCAGCTGCGGTGCATCGCGGCGCCGTGCTCGGTGAGGCCGACCCGGTCGCGCGGCCCGTCGACCTCGAAACCGTCGTCGACGTCCTGCGGGGCAAGGTGGAATTCGAATCCGGGGAGGAGGGGCGCGAGATCGAGGTCCTCGAGCACCTGCTCCGGCGGGCGACGGCCGACACGGTCCGCACCCGGCTCGGCGGCATCGACCTGGCCGAACTCGTGGACGCCGTCGAACAGGGCGACCCGGTGGTCACCGGCGAACGGATCACGGCGAAGGCGCTGCTGAACGAGTTGCCCGAACTCGAGGTCCTCGACGTGCTCGCCGAGCGTCTGGGCGCGGAGTCGGACGGCGAGCGGGCCGCGGCGGCCGAGTTCGCCCTCGAAGGGCTGTACCTGGCCCGGCGGATCTCCAAGAACCCGGACATCAACGGGCAGACGGTGTATTCGTAATGTCCCGCAAGGCGGAACGCGGGCCGCACAATGCGCGGTACGGGCCGTACGAGGGCGGTGATCCGCTGGCGGCGCCGGTGGACCTGCGCGAGGCGCTCGCCGCGATCGGCGACGACGTGTTCGCGGGCAGTTCGCCGCGGCAGGCGCTGCGCGAGATGCTGCGCCGCGGCAACCGCGACATGCGCGGGCTGGACGAGCTTGCGGCCGAGGCCAATCGGCGCCGCCGCGAGCTGCTGAAGCGGAACAACCTGAACGGCACCCTCGAAGAGGTCCGGGAACTCCTTGACCGCGCGGTACTCGAGGAACGCAAGACGCTGGCCCGCGCGCTCGACGACGACGCCCGCTTCTCCGAGATGCGCCTCGAGGAACTGTCGCCGTCCACCGCGCAGGCCGTGCAGGAACTCGCCGACTACGACTGGCGCAGTTCGGAAGCCCGTGCCGACTACGAGAAGATCCGCGACCTGCTGGGCCGCGAGGTGCTGGACCAGCGGTTCGCCGGGATGAAGCAGGCGCTCGAGGGTGCCACGGAGGAAGATCGCGAACGCATCCGGGAGATGCTCGCCGATCTCAACGACCTGCTCGACAAGCATTCCCGCGGTGAGGACACCCAGGAGCAGTTCGACGAGTTCATGGACAAACACGGGGAGTATTTCCCCGAGAACCCGCGCAACGTCGAGGAACTGCTCGACTCGCTGGCGCAGCGGGCGGCGGCGGCGCAGCGGCTGCGGAACTCGCTGTCGCAGGAGCAGCGCGACGAACTCGACGCGCTGGCGCAGCAGGCGTTCGGTGATCCGTCGCTGATCGGACAGCTGGACCGCCTCGACCAGCACCTGCAGGCTGCGCGTCCCGGCGAGGACTGGCAGGGCGCGCAGCGGTTTCGCGGGGACGACGGCATGGGCCTGGGCGAGGGCACCGGCGCGTTGCAGGACATCGCGGAACTCGAGTCGCTCGCGGAGCAACTGTCGCAGCAGTACGCGGGCGCACAACTCGACGACATCGACGCGGAGGCCCTGGCCCGGCAACTGGGCGACGAGGCGGCGGCGGATGCGCAGACCCTCGCCGAACTGGAGAAGGCGCTGCGGGACCAGGGTTTCTTCGACCGCGGGGCGGACGGTCAATGGCGGCTGTCGCCGAAGGCGATGCGCCAACTCGGTCAGACGGCCCTGCGGGATGTCGCGCAGCAACTGTCTTCGCGTGGCGGGCAACGGGAGACGCGGCGCGCCGGGGCGATGGGGGAGCCGACGGGGGCGTCCCGCGAGTGGGCGTTCGGCGACACCGAGCCGTGGGACGTCACGCGCACCATCACCAACGCGGTGCTGCGGGCGGCGTCCGATCCGGTCGAACGCGGTCGCGTCCCGGTCCGGCTGTCCGTCGCGGACGTGGAGGTGATGGAGACCGAGCAGCGGTCGCAGGCGGCGGTCGCGTTGCTGGTCGACACGTCGTTCTCGATGGTGATGGAGGGGCGGTGGGTGCCGATGAAACGCACCGCACTTGCGCTGAACCACCTGGTGAGCACCCGGTTCCGCAGCGACGAACTGCAGCTCATCTCGTTCGGCAGGCACGCGCAGGTGCTGACGCCGTCGGAGCTGGCAGGCCTGGACGGCGCCTGGGACCAGGGCACCAACCTGCACCACGCGCTGCTGCTGGCCGCCCGGCATCTGCGCAGGCACCCCAACGCGCAGCCGGTGGTCCTGATCGTCACCGACGGTGAGCCGACCGCGCACCTCGAGCCGGACGGCTTCGCGTATTTCGACTACCCGCCGAGCGCCCGGACCCTCGGTCTGACGGTCCGGGAACTCGACACCCTCGCCCGGCTCGGCGCCCACGTCACGTTCTTCCGGCTCGGTGAGGATCCCGGTCTCGCGCGGGTGGTGGACCGGATGGCCGAGCGGGTCGGCGGACGCGTCGTGGCGCCCGGTCTGGACGGTCTCGGTGCCGCCGTCGTCAGCGACTACATGCGTCGCAGGCGCTGACCCGTGAGTACTTGTCAACCGCCGGCGGTTGACAAGTACTCACGGGTGCGTCAGCGCACGGCGGGCTGGTGCTGGGTGATGCAGTGGATGCCGCCGCCGCGCGCGAAGAGCGGGCGGGCGTCGACGGAGACGACCGTGCGTCCCGGGTAGGCGGCCGACAGGATCGCGACCGCTTCCTCGTCCGCGGGATCGTCGAAGCTGCACGCGATGACGCCGCCGTTGACGACGAAATGGTTGATGTAGCTGTAGTCGACGAAGCCCTCCTCGTCGCGCAGGACCTGCGGCGCGGGGACGGTGATGATCTCCCACGACTCGCCGCGGGCGTCCGTGGTCTGCTTCAGCGCGTCGATGACGGCCTTGCTGACCTCGAAGTCGGGGTGCTCGGGGTTGCGCTGATCGTGCACGAGGACGACGCCGGGCGACGGTATCGCGGCGACGATGTCGACGTGTCCGCGGGTGCCGTAGGTGTCGGAGTCGCGGGTCAGGCCGCGCGGCAGCCAGATCACCTTGGTGGCACCGATCGTGCGGGCGAGTTCCGCCTCGATGTCGGCCTTCGACAGGTCCGGGTTGCGGCCCGGGTCGAGTTGCACGGTCTCGGTGACCAGCACGGTGCCGAGGCCGTCGACCTGGATGCCGCCGCCCTCGTTGACGATCGGCGAGTCGACGAGTTCGGCACCGGACCGCTCGACCACCAGGGCGCCGATCTTCGAGTCCTTGTCCCACTGGGCCCAGTCCTGGCCGCCCCAGCCGTTGAAGATCCAGTCGACGCCGCCGAGGCGTCCGTCCTCGGACAGCACGAACGTGGGTCCGATGTCGCGCATCCAGGCGTCGTTCAGCGGCGCCGGGGCGATGTCGATGTCGGCGGACAGGTACTTCTTAGCCGCCGGCACCTCACCGGGGTCGACGACGACGGTGACCGGTTCGAACCGGGCGACGGCGTGTGCCACCTCGGCCCACGTGGTGCGCGCCTCGTGCTGCTCCTCCGGAGTGTCGCCCAGGGAGTAGCCCGCACTGGGGTAGGCCATCCAGGTGCGTTCGTGCAGTTCGCCTTCCGCGGGCATGCGCCAGGTCATCACGCCCTCCCGAACGGGGAGGCGTGATCGACGGGCTCGGTGAGGGCGCCGTACGTGTCGGGGCGACGGGTGGCCAGGAACGGGAACAGGGCCAGCCAGTCCTCGCGCTGCTGGAGGTCGAGGTCGGCGACCAGCACCGCGGATTCGTCGCGCGGTGCCTGAGCGAGGATGCGGCCGTAGGGGTCGGAGATGAACGACGAGCCGTAGAACGTGATGAGGCCTTCGCCGCCGTGGCGGTTGGGCACCACCATGAACGTGCCGTTCGCGATGCCGTTGCCGACGATCACCTGCTGCCACAGCGGCTGGGTGTCGAACTGCGGGTGGTCGGGTTCCGAGCCGATCGCGGTGGGGTACACCAGGATTTCGGCGCCGCCGAGCGAGTAGGCGCGGGCGACCTCGGGGAACCATTCGTCCCAGCAGGTGGGGAGCCCGAGCTTGACGCCGCCCAGTGCCTCGGCGGTGTGGACGGGGTACGGGTTGTCGGCGGGGCCGCCGCGGAAGTAGGTGTCCTCGTAGTAGCCGGCGGTGACGGGAATGTGCAGCTTGCGGGTGTGCGCGAGCAGTTCCCCGGACGGGGCGACGAGGATGGCGGTGTTGAAACCGAGTCCGTCCTCGTACTGCACGCCGTTCTCGGAGTCGTTCCGCTCGTACAGGGACGCGTGGACGAGGACGCCGTGTTCGGCGGCGGCCTTGGCGGCGAACGTGAACGTCGGCCCCGTGAGGAGGTCCTCGGCCTGGCGGCCGGGGTTGTCACCGCCTTCGACGAAGGCGGGGTACCGGCTCAGCGTGAGTTCGGGGAGGAACACCACGCGCGCCCCGAGCTTGGCTGCCGCGGCGATGCCCTCGTCGAGTTCGGCCCGCAGATCCTGCTCGTTCTCGTGCCAGCGGTGCTGGACGAGTCCGACGCGGAGCGGGGTGCGTCCGGTCTCGCGCGTCCTCGACAGGGACTCGGGAGGGGTGAGGGCGGTGATCGTCAACATTGTGATTCCTCGGATGTTCGGTTCGGCGAGCGCCTAAAACGAATTGGATTCGTTAAGTATGGTGGGTAAATGCTCGGCGATCAAGGGGCGGGGAGACACGATTTCGATTCCTTCGGTATCCACCCTGGTCGCCGGTGACACACACCGACCAGGAGGGCACCCATGCCACGGCCATCACAGCGACTGCTGTCGCCGGAGATCATCACCGAAGCTGCCATGCGCATGGTGGACCTCACGGGTGATTTCACGATGCCGGGTCTCGCCGAACGGCTGAAGGTGCGGCCCTCCTCGCTGTACAACCACGTGTCCGGGAGGGCGGAGATCATCGAACTGATGCGTGCCCGCATGATGGCGGGCATCGTGGTGGCGGACCCCGACGGCAAGTGGAGCGAGACGGTGGCCGGCCTGGCGCGCGAATATCGGCGCAACTACGCCGAGCATCCTCGGCTGATTCCCCTGTTCACCGCGCACACAGTGCAGTCCGGTGTGGCTTTCGCTCTGTACAACGCGCTGGCGCAGGCATTCTCGGACGGCGGCTTCACGCCCGAGGAGATTCTGCACGCCATCACGACGGTCGACAGTTTCGTGCTGGGGTCGGCGCTGGACCTCGCCGCACCCGAAGTGGTCTGGGCGACCGCGCCGGAGGCGAACGAGTCCATGCGAGCCGCCCTGGCCACGTCCGGGCCGAACCCCGGACGGGCGGATGCAGCATTCGAGTTCGGGCTGCGGACGCTTATCGCTGGCTTGGTGGCGCAGGCTCCGATCGAGCCGTGAGATCGCCCTCGTCGCGCAGAGCGGACGTCTCGCGGTTGAGGGTCTCGCCGCGGAAGAAGGCGGGACTGCGGAACCGCATGACCACCATGAGGATCGCCCCGAGCAGCAGGATCCCGAAGCCGAGGAAGAAGACCAGGCCGATGCCGCCGATCGACGCGCCACTCGCGTTGTCCGGGTCCATGCTCTCCTCGATCGAGATCACGAACACCGCGAGCAGCATGAGGCCGCCGAGGAGCGGGAACGCGAACCGGAAGACGATGTTGCGGAAACTCGTGAACAGGCTGTCCCGGAAGTACCAGACACACGCGAACGCCGTGATGCCGTAGTACCAGCAGATCATGATGCCCAGTGCGGCGATGGTGTCGAGCAGCGTGCGTTCGGACAGGAACGTCACCACCGTGTAGAACACCGCGGTGATGACGCCGGCGACGACCGTGGCGTACGACGGGACCAGGAACCGGGGGGACACGTCGGCGAGTTTCTTCGGGAAAGCGCCGTACGCGCCCATCGCGAGCATGGTGCGGGCCGCGGGCAGGAACGTGGTCTGCAGGCTCGCGACCGAGGAGACGAACACGGCGAGGAACAGCAACATGCCGCCCCAGTTCCCGAGAACCGGATCGGCGAGGGCGCCGAAGACGTTCTCGGAGTTGTCCGGGTTGCCCAGGCCGAGGCCGTCTTCGCCGACGCCGGCGTACATCATCGCCGCGACCGACACGAGCAGGTACGTCAGCAGAATCGTGATCACGCACAGCAGTCCGGCGCGACCGGGGGTCTTCTTCGGGTTCTTCGACTCCTCGCCCAGCGTCAGGCACGTGTCCCAGCCCCAGAACGCGAAGATCGAACCCGTCAGGCCGATCACGAACGCGCCGACGGCCAGTCCCGTGAACGGGTTGAACCAGCTCAGGTCGAACGACAGCCCGGCGGGGGCGTCCCCGTTACCGACGTGGACCAGTGCCACCACCGCGAACGCGATGAGCAGGACCATCTGGAAGCCGACCAGCGCGAACTGCAGCTTCTCGCTGGTGGTGATGCCGCGACTGGCGATCCACGTGGCGAGTGCGATGAAGAGCAGGGTGGTGCCCACATTCACGAACTTGTTGCCGGGCAGGTCCGCGATGCTCGGTGCGTCGAACAGTTTCGCGATGAACAGATAGAAGAACTGGACCGCGATCGCCGCGAGGTTCGAGAGCACGATGATCGTGGCGATCACCATGCCCCAGCCGCACATCCAGCCGACGTACGGACCGAACGCCTTCGTCGACCACGTGAACGACGCACCGCAGTCGGGTGATTCGGAGTTGAGCTCACGGTAGGCGTACGCCGTGAGGAACATGGGAATGAAGCCGGCGATGAAGATGGCGGGCATCTTCAGCCCGACCGCCGCGACGATCAGTCCGATGCTGGCCGTCAGCGTGTAACCCGGTGCCACGGAGGAGATCCCGAGGACCGCCCCTGCAAAGGTCCCGACCGCACCGGTGGCCAGCCCTTTGGTGCTCACGGCAACGCCGGCCGACGCCGGTGCGCCTTCGCTGTTCGTCATGTCTGAACCTCCGGTCGGGTGCGATCGTGGATCCGGGGCGGGTGTCGCGGACGGTTTACTCACTGTTGGGGAACTCCTGCTTGGGGACGACGACCATGGGCACCGGCAGGACGCGGAGCATCTTGGCCGCGGTGGATCCCAGGAACAGTCGACGAGGTTGGGCGAGGCGGCTGGAGCCGACCATGACGAGGTCGCCGTCCTGCCAGTCGAGTTTGCGGACCGCCGATTCCACGGAGGATCCGTCGGCGATCATCACGGAGACGGGGAAGTCTTCGGGTAGTGCGGACTTCGCCTCGTCCAGGGTGGACTGTGCATGGGCGACCGCGCGCTCGCGGACGCTCTCGGAGGTGTCCCGATGATCGCGAAGGTGGTGGTGCGGGTCCAGTTCGACGAGGGACACCAGACGCAGCGGGGTCTCCATCCGCTTGCTGGTCCGCACGGCGGTTCGCAGCAGCACGTCCGCACCGACGCGCGTCCCGAGTGCGCACGTGACCTCTCGGATCTTCTTTGCGGAGGAATGCCGATGGCCGCGGGGTGCGAGGCAGAGCGGCACGTGCGCGGAGTGCAGCAATTCCGTCGACACGGAACCGACCGAGTGCCTGCCGAGCAGGCCGTCACCCGCGGCGCCGACGACGATCGCGTGCGCGTCGAGGCGGGTGACCTCGTCGAGGATGCCCTGTGCGAACGATTCGTGGAAGCTCAGGTGGACGTCCACGTCGATGTCGCTCGGCACCGACGACTTCGCCTCGTTCAGCCAGCGCTGTGCGCGGGAGGCGAGGATGTCGTCGAAGCCGGTCTCTGCCGGAACTCTCGCCGGGACCGTGCGGTCCGGCGGGAGAACCATGCAGATGTCGAGCTGTGCGCCGAGACTTCGGGCGAGCTGCGCCCCGAGGGCCAGACCGTCCTCCCCGCTGGGAGTGGCGAGATATCCAACGACCAATCGCATGGTGACGGTTCCGATCTGTCTCGGGGCGGGTGGGTTACGCGAAGCCGACGTACTTGGTCTCGAGGTACTCCTCGATGCCTTCGGTGCCGCCTTCGCTGCCGAGTCCGGACTGCTTGACTCCRCCGAACGGCGCGGCGACGTCGGAGATCACTCCGCGGTTGACGCCGACCATGCCGCTCTCGAGCTTGTCGGCGACGCGGAACGCSCGGTCGACGTTCTGCGTGTAGATGTAYGCGGCGAGACCGTATTCGGTGTCGTTSGCGGCGGCGACGCCCTCGGCCTCGGTGTCGAATCCGGTGATCGCGGCGACGGGTCCGAAGATCTCCTCGCGGACGATGCGCGCGTTCGCGGGYACCTCGTCGAGGACGGTGGGCTGGAAGAAGTAGCCGGGACCGTCGACGGACTTGCCGCCGGTGCGGACCCGGGCGCCCGCGGCGACGGCGTCGTCGACGAGGGACGCSACGTTGCGGCGCTGCTTCTCGTTGACGAGGGGGCCGACGTTGGTGCCGTCCTCGCTGCCCGGTCCGACGGTGAGCGCGGCGATCCGGTCGGTGAGCTTGGTGGTGAATTCCTCGCGCACCGAGTTCGCGACGATCAGGCGGTTGGCGGCGGTGCASGCCTCGCCGCCGTTGCGCATCTTCGCGGCCATCGCGCCCTCGACCGCGGCGTCGATGTCGGCGTCGTCGAACACSACGAACGGYGCGTTGCCGCCGAGTTCCATCGACGTGCGCAGAACCTGCTGGGCGGACTGYTCGATGAGGATCTTGCCGACSCGGGTGGAYCCGGTGAACGTCACCTTCCGCAGCCGCGGRTCSGCGAGCAGCGGTTCGGTGACGGCGGCGGCGTTCGACGCGGGCAGCACCGACAGCACACCGGCGGGCAGGCCKGCCTCGGCGAAGATCTCGGCGAGCAGCAGCATGGTGAGCGGGGTGTCCTCGGCGGGCTTGACGATGATCGTGCAGCCTGCGGCGAGCGCGGGGCCGATCTTGCGGGTGCCCATCGCGAGCGGGAAGTTCCACGGSGTGACGGCCAGGGTGGGTCCGACGGGCACCTTGGTGACCATGATCCGTCCGCTGCCCGACGGYGACGTGGTGTAGCGGCCCTGGATGCGGACGGCTTCCTCRCTGAACCAGCGCAGGAACTCGGCGCCGTAGTTCACCTCGCCGCGGCTCTCCGGCAGGGCCTTGCCCATCTCCATCGTCATGAGCAGCGCGAGGTCGTCGGTGCGCTCGATGACCTTCTCCCACGCCGACCGCAGGATGATCGACCGCTGCCGGGGTGCGGTGGCCGCCCATTCCTCCTGGACCGCCGCGGCGGAGTCCAGTGCGCGCATCGCGTCCTTGCCACC